>JALWDA010000134.1 GCA_027014955.1 Desulfurococcales archaeon
ATCCTAAAGCCATTTGCAGAAGCCTACGACAGAGTATTCGGAAAAGATGAAGAAAAACAACAGGAAAAACCCAAACTCAAAAGAGGAAGACCACCGAAAGAAGGAAAGGACTTCAAAGAAATGACCTCAACCGAACAATACCTCTGGGCTATCACTCAGATTGAATACTGGACCCTCTGGATACTGGACAGATGGGGAAGGGAAGAAGCCAAGAAAGTCTTAAGGACACTCCTCAAAGACCTTGAATCACTCCCCAACGAACAACTTGCGGACGCTTGGAGAGAAGCATTCGCCCTTGCCCTTGCAGACAAAAGAATAAGAGGCTGGGAGTATTGGAACTGAGCCATGAAGTTAAGGGATAAAGTTCTGGCTCTTTACGAAAAAGGCTTGAGCATCAAGGAGATAGCTAACATGCTCGGACTTACTTACCATCAGGTTTACCACATAGTCCACTATAAGCCCAAAAGAAAAGACACGGACTGGAGAATGGAGTATTTAGAAGCCCTCAAAAAGGCAGGACTTTCAGAAAAGCTCAGAAAACTCCTCACTCTCAAGGAAGAAAGAAAAGGAGAAAAACGCTACATATCCCTTTCCGAGGTCCAAAGGAGGCTTGAAGTGGAGCTTTCCATTCACGGAATACCAGAGCTCAAAAAAACCAGATGGTTTGAGTTCTTAAGGTTCTTCGTAAGCTACGAAATGAAAACCTCATGGGAAAAATTCATGGCAAAGAGAAACGAGAAGATAATTCCAAAGTCTTCACTCTCAAGGGAAGAAGGAGTTTTAGAGGTAGACGCTACCGGCTTTACATTCAAAGGAAAAAACTACTCGGTCATGCTCGCCATGGACCTCTTTTCAGGCTTTATTCTCTCCTACACTTTCGTGGAAAACAAAGAAAAGGAAGCTACGCATTACAACAAAGCATTTGACAGGTTTGACGTAGCTAAGTTTCTGCAAGATACTTTTCTTGCCTTCGGAGTTCCCAAAGCCATAAAGTCTGACAACGAGAAAGTAATTAAGAACAAATACGTTCAGAATGCCCTTGAAA
>JALWDA010000135.1 GCA_027014955.1 Desulfurococcales archaeon
GGGTTACATTGAATTCCATCCCCGATCAAAATGATCCCGGCCCCGCGGCTCCCCCCACCCGGGGGAGAGTAAGGGGCGGTGTGCCCCCATGTTCGGCGTCAAGCAGGTTATGGACTTCGTGGAGAAGACGGGGAAGACACGGTTCACCATAAAGGAGCTGGCCCGGGCCCGCGGTGTCAGAGAGGAGAGCGCCAAGAGGTACGTTCACGAGGCCCAGCGCTTCGGCATCGCGGTGGTTAAGGGCAACAAGGTGGAGGTGGACCCCATTAGGATGGCGATTCTCAGGGAGGCCCTCTGGGGCCTTGACAGCGTGGAGAGCCTGCTCAGGCTCCTCCGGGCCCTTGAGAAGAAGGGCCTCATAAGGGAGGTGAGGGTCCAGAGGGCGGGCGACCCGGAGGGCACTGTGGAGAAGTTCATGGTGCTCCTCCCCCCGGACAAGAGGGATGAGAAGCTCCTGGAGTTCATAAAGGAGCAGGTGGAGAAGTACAACCAGAAGCTCATAGCCCTCCTCCTCCCCTCCTACCTGGTGGGGGACGTCTACCTGTTCCTCCGCAACCGGTTCAACCTGCCCCCCAACAGCCTCATAGAGCTCTCTAGCGACATGGGACTCATAGTCTTCAGGAGGGGCGAGGAGGAGGAATAAAGTGGAGTCCAGGCGGTGAGAGGACCGCTTGTCACACACGGGGGATGGGGAGGAAGAGGCATTCATAAAGGTGGCGCTCTACAGTCATGCCTACTACAAGGCCCTCGGCAAGTGGCGCGAGCTCGCAAGGCGGGCCGCCTCACTGATAAGGAAAAGATACCCCGACGCCCGCGTATACGTGTATGGAAGCGTTGTGGAGGGACGTTACACGGCTGCGAGTGACCTAGACCTCCTCGTACTCACGCAAAATGCCACAGGGAGGGCCCGTGACACGGCGGAGCTGACCCTCTGGCTGGAGGACGAGCTGAGGGCACCCCCCGGTCTCCTCCACATCGTGGTCATAAAGCCGGGGAGCCCCGATGAGGAGAGGTTCTTCAAAGCCATGCGGATAAAGGCGGTAGAAGTAGAGCCTGAAGATGGGGACGGGTATGTCTAGACCCGAGCTGCTCATGAGAAAGACCCAGTAGATACTTGAGGACGCTGTGAATGACCCTAGTAGGGGATGCCATTTCCTGGACCATTTCACGTGGTGTCAGATGTGCGGTGTTACCGAATCCCTGTGAGCCGGCCACCTGGACACGGGTTAGATGGCACGTTCCGCGGCCTTGTTGACGATTCATGGGTTTCTCGGGTTCTTATCACAAGTTTTTCTCCCACTCTCTAAACGTTATTTCGAGGGCTTCAAGGAAGCCTTTACGACCTAGTATAGCGAGGTCTGAAACAATATAATCTGTAAAGGCGATTGGAATATAGATACTTCCCACCCCTTCTAGCGTTACTTTAACCCTTTTCTTGATAAATGCTTTAACGTAGCCCCCTATGCCAGCCAGATACACTTGTTCAGCATCCCCCAGGTCGAGCCCCACATCCTCTGAGATGCTCCTGTGGAAAAGGCTTACTGTAGCACCGCTATCCACCAAGGCGTGAACAACTGCTTTCTCCCTGGCCTCAACCATAACTGGAATGATAGGATAGGGTCTTCCACGGTACACGATATATGGAAACACTCTCTCGCCTAGGCCCTCACCAGTATCATCCATTATTTAATAGCCCCCAAGCATATTACACACCAACATACATTGAAAGCGGTGTGCTTAGACAACAAGTAAATCGTGGCTAGGAACCTTTATCACACCATACTCATCTCTCTTGTAGCCCATCCGCGTCATAATCTCACGCAGCTCTGCTAGAGTACTGGCCCAGGCAACCACACGCCCATCCACAATAGCAGCCCAATAGCCTGGTGGAACCCTGTCAAGCTCCCCTGGTTTAATCGGCTGGAAGGCCCTTTTCTGACCCACAGTAACCACGATTATCCCCTCCCAGAGCCTGCATAGTATTATGTAAGGAAGCTAAATACTCCTATACCCAGTTGTCCTACAGTCCCTCTAGCCACATTTTCAACCTCTATCAGCACTTGCACGAAGATGGTTCCTAATGTAACTATGTTTGACCTGTTAAATTAATTGTTAGCTACATGGTAAACTAACTTCGATTATCTGTACGTTGCCTGAACTAGTTACACGGCGGCAAGCATAGTATTTTACATAGGGTATGGTCGGCAACAATGCGTCTCATAATCTTCGAAACCTGTAAGCCGGAGTAGCCATTCTTGCTGTTATCACTCTTGGATGGCGAATGATGGCGGGCTTTTCACCTCATCACGCACCAGTGCAACACAAAATATTATAGCGTTGTGCCTACAAGCTGGAACTCATGGGTTTAAACTGCGGAATGCCACCGCTTAGATACTTTCTATGTAGGCCGTCCACCGACTCTGAGGTAGAGAGAATGACTTAATGTTTCCAAACATGTATGGTTGGCTCCGTCTACTTTGCAGATGGCGCAGAATGCCTCGATAGAATGTTGTCTTAAAGTCTTAAAGAGTATGGAGTCCCCGATAGTGCCGAAACGATATCACCACCCCAGGCTTATATCCCCCTCTAGATATGGGATAAGGGGAAAGAGGAACGCTATAACCGCAAGGATGCGCAAACAGTCCATGTGCCCCCTGAGCCCTGCACATAGACGCCAGGTTGAGCGCGGGAAGCTTTAAAGGAGATAACACCACGGGGGCACATGACTGGCCCGGTGTATCATGGGGTGGGCCCGTATTAGGCTGGGCGCCGGCCCCTTATGAGGTCGAGGTCCTCCTCGTCGAGGCTCCAGCCCAGGGCGCCGAGGAACTCGTCGACCCTCTCCCTCTTCTCGGTCTTGGGGATGGCGATGACGCGGGGCTGGCTTATCAGGTAGTTGAGCGCCACCTGGACGGGGGTCTTCCTATGCTTTTTCGCAACCTGTACTATGATGGGGTCGCTCGAGACAGCCCCCCGCTCCAGGGGCGTGTAGGCCTGTATCGTGACGCCCCGCTCCAGGCATAGGGGGAGGAGCTCTGACTCGACCTCCTCCCGGTCCAGGGGGCTGTACTTGACCTGGTCCACCACCAGCTCGTGCCTCCTGGTCGCCGACATTGCTCTCTCGAGCTGGCGGCGGCTGAAGTTGCTCACCCCGATGTGCCTCGCCAGCCCCTTGTCGGCGAGCCTCTCAAGGTTCCTCACCTGGGCCTCCAGGGGGGCCAGGTGGTCGGGCCAGTGTATTAGGAGGAGGTCCACCGCGTCGAGGCCCAGCCTCCCCAGGCTTGCGCGAGCCGCCTTCTCGGCCGCGTCGGGGCTCCTGAACCTCTCGGGGTAGAGCTTGGTTGTCACGAAGAGTCTCTCACGCCCCACCCTCTCGAGC
>JALWDA010000136.1 GCA_027014955.1 Desulfurococcales archaeon
GTACTACCCCGACACGCTGGAGGTGGCAGAGGCTTGCATTGAGTGGTTCAAGATGGGCTTCTACGGGGAGCCGGGCAACCCCAATAACCGGAGCAACATACCCCACGTGTATGACAGGGAGGCGCGTATGACGGTGGTGCACGAGCTCTTCCACGCGGTGCAGGCGGCGCTGAGGGAGTACGTCTACCTGGACGAGGAGGTGGAGAGGGCCGCTGCTTGGATTGACGAGAGCAGCGCTTCGGCGGTGGAGTACTTCTACGAGGGGTTCCTCGACGCCTACGTGACGAGGGGGGACAATGTAACATTAACCATCATGAGCCGCATGGCTGAGAACATTGTGGACTACTTCTCGGGAGCCCTCTACGCGGTGGACCCCTTCAGGTTTAGCCTGGAGAGCTATGAGTACTACTATGACAGGCTCTACGACTACACGCCCTTCTTCATCTGGCTCTTCCAGGAGAAGGGAATCGCGGTTATCAGGGACTTCTACTCCACACCCGACCCCCGGGAATCACAGAGGGTCAAGGAATACCTGGTGGAGTTCCTCCACATCCTCCCCCAGGGGTTCGCCTATGAGACGAGCAACAAGACCCAAGTACTATACCCCCGGGCCCACCCCCTGCGAGAGACAAGCACCCTGGTAACCATTGACGCCAACGCCGCCCAGTACCTCAAGCCCCTCCTGGACCCCGGGCGTTACCGGGCAACCCTGGAGGACGGGGGAGTCGCGGTGAGCTTGGGGGTGACCTACACGGGGGAGGGCCTGTCCATTGTAAATCCCGGTGAGTTCGTTGTGAGAAATGATACCGTGCTGAGCCTCGTGAACACGGGGGACGCCCCCGTGACCGTGAGGCTCGTCCTGGAGTACCTGGGCCCCGCGGGTGGCGGAGAGGGAGGCCCCACGCTGGCCACGGTCACAGTCACGGAGACTCTTAGGGAAACCACAACCACCACGGTGACGCGGACGCTGGTCAGGGAGAGCACGAGCACAGTCACAGAGACCGTGACGCTCAGGGAGACGCTCGTGAGGACCGAGACACTGGTGGAGAGGGAGACCATAACAAGAACCCTGACCACCACCGTAGCCGTGGAAACGGTGCAGCCGAGCGTTGTGAGGACAGTGACGGTTACCGTCGCCCCCGAAACACTTTATCCACAAGAAAGTGAACCCGCCCCCACAGTCACGGAGACCTACACGGTAACGGTTACGGAGACCCTGCTCCCCCCATCCGGGCCTCTGGATGAGTGGATTCTAGGGGGCCTCCTCCTGGCGCTGGTGGGCCTGCTCACCGCCCTCCTCGCCAGGAGGGGCTAGGAGGGGTGATAGTGTGCCCCTCTACCGCAGGAAGGGCGTGGTGATCGGTACGAGCGGGGACAACTACCTCATAATGCTGGCGGAGGACAGCGTCTACGAGGTGGGGCCCGAGGTCTACTACGTGTGGAACCTCCTCGACGGGACCCGGGGGGTCGAGGACGTGGCGAGGCTCGCGGCCTACGAGCTTGACCTGCCCCTTGACAAGGTTAGGGCCCTGGTCTACCGTATCGTGGATGCGCTGGAGAAGGAGGGCCTGGTGGACGAGGTGGACTAGCGGGCCCCGTGTGTGAAAAGGCCCAGGTCGTCCCTGAGAACCACGCCCCTCTCGAGGGCCTCCACCGCGTGGGGCTTGCGCTTCTCCAGGCCCCATTGGAACTCCCTCGTTGTCAGGGGTATGGGCTCGTAGCCCGGGGGGGCGTTCAGCTCCATTATCCTCTCGTGTGGCTTCATGCTCTCGAACCTGTCAGATATGACGAGGAGGTCGACATCGCTTCCCTCGTTGAAGTCCCCCCGTGCGTAGCTGCCTATGAGAACCACCGTCACGGGCCCCTGGAGGCCCCGGGCCCAGGCCCGCGCCTCTTCCAGTACCAGCTTTCTCTCGGCCTTCCTCCGGGCTATTGCAGGGATCTCCAAACCTCCTCCACCCACGCGATAACCCTCTCGGCGCATTGTATTGCCCTTCGCGACTCCCGCTCCCCATAGTAGTCCTGGGGGGAGCCCTCCGACCAGGCGTCGGCATAGCGTGTGGGTATGTAGAGGGAGTCCAGGAAACGGGCACAGTCGCCGAGCTCTTCTATGGGACTCCCCGTCGCCTCAGCCAGCTCTCGGAGCATGCGGGACACGCTATTACTCCTCATGGGGACTCCCAGGCCCCACGAGAGGGCCTTGAGGGCAAGCTCGGCCGCCTGCTGGGCTTTGAAGCAGGCCCAGTTGTGGAACCCCTCCCTGGCATCGCTCCTCGCTGACGCCAGGGTGGCCTGGGCGGATTTCATCCAGCGTGTGTACTCCTCCTCGTCCCGCAATCCTCTCCTCCAAACACTCCTGTGTCATGCTCTGGGAGATAAACCCTCCCCCGGGCCTAAAGGCCTATAAACCCTTGCCAGCAAATTTTCTAAGTGGCGGGGAAACACAGCGGGGTAGGGCAGCCAGGTAGCCCGCGGGGCTCATAAGGGCCCCCGGGCGGCCTGGGCTCCTTCACCCATATGCTACTTCTATGCCACGCTTATCCGCTTCTCGAGAGTGGAGTGTTCACCCGTGTAGCACCCTGCAGCCGCTCCAGGGGAGGTCGGCCAGCTCAACCACGGTTACGCCCACGCTGGTGCAGCTCCTGCAGCTCCGCGCGTATATCATGGGCTTGACCTCGTAGTCGGAGGCCATCCTCCTGGGTAGGCCCATTAGGGTACGGTTGATGAGGCTCCTAGCCGTGCTCTGGGCTTCCGGGGGGGTGAGGTCGCTCCACTTCGCCTCCACGGGGACCAGGGTCTTGTTGGCATGGTCTATGAGGAGCCAGTCCACCTCCACGCCCCTGTGCAGGAGGAGGCCCTGCTCCTGGGGCTCCACACCAAGTTCATCCCGGGCCCGGGCCGCAGCGTCATGCTGGGCGGTGCGCTCCCACTCCTCCGCCAGCAGGTCTTGATAGGCCCTGTCGAGGCCCCGGGGCCTTTGCCCGCGGGCTAGGTCGGGGTAGTGGGGCTCGACGAGCTTGTACCAGCTGTTGACCAGCCTGTCCCGGGCACGGTACAGCCTCCTGCGGCTCCCTAGGAGGGGGAGGGGCTCGACCAGGCCCAGGAGAACCAGGGTCTGCAGGTAGCGGGAGGCGTGGCTGGTGGGCAGGTGGGAGAGCTTGGCCGCCTTCCCGAGGCTGAGGGGCCCCCTCGCTGCTATCTCCCTGAGGAGCCCCGTGTAGGGGGTGGAGTCTCGGAACTCCTCCCTGTAGGAGAGCAGGGGCTCGTCCTCCAGGAGACCCCCAGGGGCGAAGAGCTCCAGGTAGGCCTCCAGGGGAGGCTTGCTGGTGTCCATACGGTCCAGGTAGAGGGGCACTCCCCCAACGAGCGCGTAT
>JALWDA010000137.1 GCA_027014955.1 Desulfurococcales archaeon
CGCAGCGGCGAGCGAGCCGCCTTTGACCTCGCTGGTGAGGTTGCCGCCGAGAATCACCTTGGCGATCTGCGTGTCGCAGTAGGCGACGAGCTTGTCGAAATCGCCGACTTTCTGCGTCACGACCGTCTCGATGCTGTCGTCCTCTCCGATGACCGCGGCGTCGCCCGAGAGCATGTTGTAGATCTCGTTGGCCATCGCGTCGCGGTCGTCTTCGGTCTTGCCGATCGTCCAGGGCACGCCGTATTTTTCCAGGAAGCGGATCCAGAAATCCAGTGACGCGCCCTTGAGTTTCACCGGCCAAAACAGCGCGTTCGCCAGCGCGGTGCCCATGGGGCGGTCGTGTTTGGGATCGTGCAGCGCGAAGACGGCTTTGTGCGGTATGACGGCTTCGCCGGTGCCGGTACCGAACGGATCGTATCGCAGTTCCCCGTTTTTGACGATGAAATCGCGGAAAGGCCGTTCGATCAGCATTGGGCGCCAGTACGGCGTTTCGTCATCTTCTTCCCAGTTGATCTCGAACACGCCCATTCCCTGCAGCGGCACGTCGAGCGCCTGTTTGCGCCAGTGCTGCGGGAACGTCTTTCGCAGCGCGGTCACGGCGTCGCTGTCGTCGCTGTCGATCAGCAGCTCCTTTTTGAGCGTCGCCGCCTTGCGGCTGCCCAGTGACGCGATGACCTGATCGTCACGCTCGATACGCGCGAAGGCGTCATGCCTCAGCCATTCGCGCCGTACCGGCAGGTCGCTGAAGATCCCGGAGAGGATATTGCGCATCGCCGGCGGGGCCGAACGCGTCTTTTTGTGGCTTTTGGCGAATGGAAAGAGTTTTCTGATCATGGCAATCTCCCGTATTGTGTCTGTCGTGTTTGCGGACGCGGCGCACGCTTGCGGGCTCCGCCGCATTTTTTCCGCTTCGCCAGTTTCGTCAGCCGGTAGCAGCCCGCCAGCGAATCGGGCGCGTCGTCGTGCAGCCCTTCGGGGAAGTCCTCGAGCTGTTCGATCAGGATCCCCTGCGAAGCGTGCAGCTCGATCTCTCCGCTTTCGA
>JALWDA010000138.1 GCA_027014955.1 Desulfurococcales archaeon
GCCTGTTTTTATGGAAGGGTAGATGAGTATAGGGGTGAAAGGGAGGTTGTCATACTCTCATATACTTGAAGGGTTAGGGATTGGGGCCCTTCTTGCCCTCATACCGGGACTACACCCCATGATAATCGGTAGCATGGCGCCCCTGCAGTTGGGGGCAGCCTACGGCGCCTTCACGGGAATGGGCATACTCCTGGCCAGGAAGGGGATCTACCACCCAGAGACAAGTGGAGAGGGGCCCTTTAGGTATGGGGACATCGTTAAGGGGCTCCTGCTGGGAGGGATCCTCCTACCGGTGGCGGTAGTTCTATACGCGGTGAAGGTGCCCCTCTGGCTGATGTTCATCATCCTCTTGGCGGGTAGCACCCCACTACTGAGATATCCGCTAACCTTCTTTCTCTCGGGGCTCCTGGGCTTCGTGGTTCTGAAGCTACCCGTGGTTGTTAAATTCCCCCTGGCCAGTGGATTGTTCTACCTCTTCGGGGCCTACTACTTGATGGGGAGGGAGATTGGGGAATATGAAGACTGGAAGAGGGGTGTTCTGGCCTCCTTCCTAACGGGCTACTTCCCCGGCCTTCCCTCGTCGGCGTGGACGCGGATGATTGGTGGCGGGAGTATAGCCGTATCTGCTGTCTTAACACCGATATTTTCATTAGTATCGCTCATCTATGGAAGAACTAGGGCAGCCATGACCAGCTTTATACCCTATCCTGATCCATGGGTTCTGTTCGTCGTGGGACTGTCGTACCTGTTGGGGTTGGTTATTATACTGTCCCTGGGGTACCTGATCTCCTTCGAGAAGCTTGCCCTTCCCAAGGAGGTAGGGTTGGCGATCATGGTACTCCACGCCCTGTACATGGGGATGGGGAATGTTCTGTTGCTGCTGGTGTCCCTGTCTCTTGTCTATCTCCTAAGAAGGAGTGCCCCGGCGTCGTTGTTTGGGTTCATAGTAGTTCCCACGCTCACTTACTATGCGTAGTACTCGCCCTTCTTCCTCTGTTCCCTGTCCTTCTGGGAGCCGGGCTTGTTTATCCTGGGCCTGCCG
>JALWDA010000139.1 GCA_027014955.1 Desulfurococcales archaeon
TAGGTATGGAGGTCTGGACCGATAAAGGAAAAAGACTTGGCCGTGTGAAGAGGGTGGAGGACTTCGGAGTTTACGATATGCTCATTCTAGAGGATGAAAGGATAATGATCCCTTTCGTAGGTGATATAGTTCTGAGTGTGGATAGGGAGGGGAAGAGGATAGAGGTGAGGGAGGAGATGGTACCTCTTTAAACCCCCGCCATCACATCCTCTCGAAGCTCCTTTGCCATCTCCACCATGTTCTTGAGGGCGGGCTCTACCTCTTCCCATCTTCTGGTTTTAAGTCCGCAGTCGGGGTTCACCCACAAAAGCTCCTTGGGGAGGACCTTCATGGCCCTCTCCATGACCATCTTCATCTCTTCCTTGGTAGGTATGGCGGGCGAGTGGATGTCGTAAACACCTATCCCTATCTGCCTGTCCCAGCCCTTGAACCTTTCAAAGGCCTCTATTATCTCCCCCTTGCTCCTGGAGGCCTCTATGGAGATCACGTCGAAGTCCATCTGGTAGATGTATTCGATTATCTCGTTGAACTCCGAATAACACATGTGGGTATGGATCTGGGTCTCGGGCTTGGCTCTGGAGCAGAGTCTGAAGGCCTTAACCGCCCAGTCGAAGTACTCGGCCCAGTCCTTTCTCTTTAGGGGAACGCCCTCCCTGAAGGCGGGCTCGTCTATCTGGATTACCTTTATCCCCGCCTTTTCGAGGTCCCTAACCTCATCCAGCAGGGCGAGGGCTATCTGGTAGGCTATAACCCTCTTGGGAACGTCCTCCCTGTAGTAGCTCCAGTTGAGGATGGTAACGGGGCCGGTGAGCATGCCCTTGACGGGCTTCTCGGTGAGAGACTGGGCGTAGGTGATCTCTTCGAGGGTCATGGGCTTGGGCCTGGAGACGTCCCCGTAGATTATGGGAGGCCTGTAAACTCTCGAGCCGTAAGAGAGAACCCAGCCGTGCTTGGTGGTGGCCACGCCGTCGAGCTTGAAGGCGCAGAACTCGACCATATCGGTCCTGTCGAACTCCCCGTGAACGGGGACGTCGAGTCCGA
>JALWDA010000140.1 GCA_027014955.1 Desulfurococcales archaeon
ATGAGTGCGGGATCGCAACAGGGCACACTTCATCACGCCGTCCACCGCCTAGGCATAGGAATGCTAGCTTCGACGCCAGGCTCCCGGACTCGACTATAGCAGTCCATCCCATGCCCATAGGACCGCCATAGACGCGTCCACCCCACAAGTTCCCCGTGTGAATCCATACCGGGCACTCAAACTGGCACCTGCCACAGCGCACGCACCTCAACTGCTCCCTCAGTATGCCCCTAGCCCTTAGACGGCCATTATCGAGCAGTATCACATGCAGGTTCCTTGGGCCGTGAACCCCGTATACTCTGGTCTGCTGTATGTCCGCGGTGCTGCTAGGGCCACTAGTCACGTTGATGTATGTCGGCGGGTATAGCCCCGCGTAGGCGGCCTGCACTCTAGCGACTCTTAGCGCATCGTCGAGTGTAGGCACTATCTTGTCTACTGGAGCTACTACTATATAGGTGTCTGGAAGACCGGATACAAGCCTAATGTTACCCTCATTCTCAACCGTTACTACAGAGCCTGTGTCTGCAGCTAGGGCATTACACCCGCTTATGCCTGCAGCTGGGTTATAGAACTTCTCCCTTAGTATCCTCCTTGCTATGGCAACAAGCTCCCGGGGTGTACTGGCTCTCGACGCTGAGGGGTCGAGGCGTGACAGTAGCTCTCTGGCCCTCTCGAAACTGATATGAACCGCGGGTGCTATCGTGTGCATTGGCTTATCGCCGGACAATTGTATTAGTAGCTGTCCTAGGTCTGTTTCCCATACTTCGTAGCCAGCTTCTTGGAGGCGTTCTCTCAGGCGGGCCTCCTCAGCGGCCATACTCTTAGACATAACAATTATGTTGCCTTCTACTTCATCTAGGATCTCTAGGACTCTTCTTGCAGCATCGTCTCCTGTTGAGGCTAGGAATGCATGGCCGCCTGTCGACTCAATGGATTTCATAGCCATGTCAACATAGTAGTCGAGATCCTCTAGAACCTTGTTTTTGGCTTCCTTAACCCTTCTAGCCTCATCTACGAGATAGGGGTACCTTGATAATATTG
>JALWDA010000141.1 GCA_027014955.1 Desulfurococcales archaeon
CTCTCCTACTACTACGACCCGGGGAGCAACCGGGCGGTCTTGGCCTTCTACGATCCCTCGGATGGGAGGGTTAAGTATTGGTTCGACAAGACGGGGCACCAGCCCTTCTTCATAGTAAGGGAGCTCCCTGAGGAGGCGGAGCGCCTCATCCCCCCCGATCTCAGGCCGCGGGTCGACCACGTGGAGTCGATTACCCGCTACAACCTTCTCCACATGAGGAGAGAGACCTACAGCAAGATCGTGGTGAAGGACCCCCTGGCCGTGAGGGACCTTAGGGGACGCTTTGGGGAGAGGTGGGAGGCTGAGATCAAGTATCACCAGAACTTCGTGTACGACAACCGGCTCGTCCCGGGGCTCCAGTATGATGTGAACGGGAAGAGGCTGACCCCCCGAATCCCCCCTGTAGGGGACGAGGAGCTCCGGGAGAGGCTCCGCGACATGGATGAGCGCTCCTACGCCTATGCCAGGGAGCTCTACGCCTACCTGGAGCAGGAGCCCCCCCTGCCCAAGATGATTGCCGTGGACATCGAGGTCTACAGCCCCATCGAGGGCAGGCTCCCCGACACCAAGGCCACCCCCTACCCCATAATCAGCGCGGCCATTGCCACTAGCGATGGCCTCAAAGCAGTCTTTGTGCTGGTGGGTGGGGGGAAGGTTTTCGAGAGGCCCGCCCGCCTCCAGGGGACGGGGGCCCGGGTGGTCCTCTATGGGGATGAGGCGAGCCTTCTCCGTGACCTCTTCGCCCTCATGTCCCGCTACCCCGTTGTCATAACGTTTAACGGTGACAACTTCGACCTCCCCTACCTGCGCAACCGTGCCCTTAAGCTGGGATTCCGGGAGGAGGAGGTCCCCATACGCAAGGAGCAGGAATACTACACGCTCAAGGGAGGGCTCCACATTGACCTATACCCCGTGTTCGACAACAAGGCCCTAAAGACATACGCCTATGGGGGCAGCTATAGGGAGAACAACCTGGACGCCATAGCCGAGGCCCTCCTGGGGAGGAGAAAACTCCCGCTAACCAAGGAGATAAGCGAGCTCAGCCTAGAGGAGCTGATAGAGTACAACATGAGGGACGCTGAGCTCACCCTCGAGCTCATGGCGTGGAAGAACTGGCTCACCTGGAAGCTCCTGGTGGTCCTGGGGAGGATGGCTAAGACGGGGGTGGAGGACCTCTCCCGGAGCCAGATAAGCATCTGGGTCCGCAACCTCTTCTACTGGGAGCACCGCAAGAGGGGCTACCTCATCCCCAACAAGGAGGACCTCCTCCGCGTCAAGGGCGAGACCCGAAGCAGGGCCGTGATAAAGGGCAAGAAGTACGCGGGCGCCATCGTGATAGACCCCCCCGTGGGGGTGTTCTTCGACGTCTACGTGCTGGACTTCGCAAGCCTGTACCCCACCATCATAAAGAACTGGAACCTCAGCTACGAGACCGTGAACCCCCAGTACCCCTGCCGCAACCAGCGGGAGGTCCCCGAGGTGGGGCACAGGGTCTGCTTCGACCGCGAGGGGCTGACGAGCCAGATTATAGGAGTGATAAGGGACCTGAGAGTCAGGGTGTTCAAGAAGAAGCGCAAGGACAAGAGCCTCCCCCCGGAGAAGAGGGACTGGTACGACGTGGTCCAGTCGAGCCTCAAGGTCTTCATAAACGCCAGCTACGGTGTCTTCGGGAGCGAGGCCTTCGCCCTCTACACGCCCCCCGTGGCCGAGAGCGTCACCGCCGTGGGGAGGCACATCATTAGGAGCACCATGGACAGGGCCGCCGACATGGGGCTCATGGTCCTGTACGGGGACACGGACAGCATGTTCCTCTGGGCCCCCCGCCGGGAGGCGATGGAGAGGCTGATGGAGGAGGTCTCCCGCCTCCACCGCCTGGAGCTGGAGGTTGACAAGCACTTCCGATTCGTGGCCTTCAGCGGCCTGAAGAAGAACTACCTCGGCATAACCGACGACGGCGAGGCCGTCATAAAGGGGATGCTGGGCAAGAAGCGCAACCAGCCCGAGTTCATAAAGAAGAGCTTCCGAGACATCGTAGAGGACCTGGCCAGCATAAAGGAGCCCCGGGACTTCGACCGTGTCAAGGGCGTCATCGTGGAAAAGCTGAAGGACATATACACGAGGCTACGCCACCGGGGCTACACGCTGGACGAGCTGGCTTTCAACATGATGCTCAACAAGGGCCTCAAGGAGTATGACAAGAACACGCCCCAGCACGTCAAGGCAGCGCTCATGCTCCAGCCCTTCGGCAAAACCCTGGCACGGGGCGACATAATAAGCTTCGTCAAGGTCAAGACCCGAGAGGGCGTGAAGCCCGTGCAGCTGGCCAAGCTCAGCGACATAGACGTGGACAAGTACGTGGAGGCGGTGAGGAGCACCTTCGAGCAGATACTCCAGGCCCTCAACGTGGAGTGGAAGGAGATAGAGGGCGTGGCCCGCATAGAGGCCTTCTTCTCACGCTAAGGGCTCCCACAACCCTCCCCCTGTATATGTGTCGAGGATATACCCCACCACCCCAATACCTATATTTCTGGAAGTAATACTGAAACAAACCAAACAAACCCCACCGGGTGGGAGGCATGCCCGGGATGACTACCTTCGAGGAGGAGGTCCACCTAAGGGCCCTCACGGGGAGACTCGTGGGCAAGGCCCTGGCAGACCTGGGGGTGAACAAGCTCGCCATAATCGCCCCCAAGAACACCATATGCTCCAGCATAGCCGCGGCCACCGAGGCCGGGTTCATAGACCACTCCGGCGGCGTTTCCCGCATCTTCCTAACCGAGCCCGGCAGCGACGAGGCCGACGCCGTCGAGAGGCTCGCCGAATACGGTGCTCCCGTGGTGCTCCTACAGTTCGGCGGCGAGACCCCCATTGACGTGGTCAAGAAAAGCTTCGTGGAAACCCTGAGGCACATGGCCGAGAAGGGCCTGGGAGAGACCCTGGTGATACACGTTAGGATATTCGCCGCCGGAGGCCTGGACGAGGCCCTAAAAGACGCGAAGATAAGAGACTACCTAGCGAGCCGCGACGTTGTGATATACACTGTTGACTTCGACCGTGGCCTGGT
Organism: Desulfurococcales archaeon; assembly: GCA_027014955.1. Classification (GTDB taxonomy): domain Archaea; phylum Thermoproteota; class Thermoprotei_A; order Sulfolobales; family Fervidicoccaceae; genus JALTXS01. The sequence goes on from JALWDA010000141.1 coordinate 3,065, forward strand.
GCTGATAAACAAGGCCCGCATAGAGGGCGACAAGGTGGTGCTAGAGAAGATTAGGGAGTACCCTGTTACACTGGAGCACGCCGACCTGCTGAACCGGAGCATAAGGCAGAGGAGGCTCTCATTCACACAGTAGCCCTCCTTTTTCCCCACGCCCCACACCTCCCCCTTCCCGCCGGGGCTAGTTGTTAGGCTTGGACTATCCGCTGGTTTTATAGGAAGATGGGCTCGAGGCCCCACCTATCCAGAAGCACAGCCTCGCCCCCCCCTATAACAATCTGGCGCTCGAGCCTCACCCCCCACC
>JALWDA010000142.1 GCA_027014955.1 Desulfurococcales archaeon
GTGTAGTTGCCCTCGGAGACAGGAACAGGGTGGAGCTCTACAACCCCTACGTGACCGTGCTCCCCGAGGGCAACTACACCCTCAACATAACAGAGCCCGGCGTAGAGGTTAGGAAGAAGTACTATGCCTTCTTCCTCTACAACAGCGTACCCTTCAAGTACGCCGTCAAGTTCGACGCCGACAACATAATAGAAGACTACCTAGTCTACAACGCCACCTTCTACGCCAACGCCACAGACTACAACTCCACCACCATATTCGGAACCATAGCCTTCTGGCTAGACTACGGCCCAGGCTCCGGAATCATAGTACTCAACCCAGTCCACATAGACTGGGACTACACCGGCGACGGAGTAACGCCCTCAACACTAGCCCAGCAGATAGTATACTCCAGCGCCATAGCATGGATGCGCCTAATCAACTCCTAGCCCCGAAGATACACAAGCTGATACACCAGTACACAAGCACAAGCCAACCCACCAGCCCCCACTCCTTCTAGGCAACAACCCCAAGCCACGGCAACCCGACGAGACCCACACCCTCACCCTCCATACGGCTCCACGAGGCCCCCGCGAGGTACCGGGGGTAAGGCGCCGCCTTCAGGGGACGTGGCCACGCTCGGACACATACTCATAGTACTCCTCCTCTGTAGAGGGGGCCCCACCCGACTCTATGATTCCAAAGAACCCCTCTAACCCGCCCACCTTCGAAGCCCGGCGCAGTTCAAGAATAACCTCCACGCCATCCTCTAGTCGAAGGGGCTCAAGGGGTTTCAGCACGCCCCCCTCATACCTGGCTCTAACAATCCTGGGCAAACCAGCGCCCAGGTAAAGGAGAGTCCCCAGGACGGCTTTAGCCTCTAGCACCCCCGCCCCAGCTATAATAATAATAATGTAAATTATTGGGTATAACGGATTTATCCAGCCCCTGGAGGCCAACATGAGATGGGGCGTCCCCAGGGGTTAACCTTGCCCTCCCGGTTATCTCCTGGTTAACTCTACCCTGGCATGGCTGGTGGTTGTGTTA
>JALWDA010000143.1 GCA_027014955.1 Desulfurococcales archaeon
GTGATGGTGTGCGTGTGTGTGTGTGAACTCCTGGGCGGGGAGTGGGACGACCGCGCATTTCATGTCGACTCGCGGCAACCGTGTACACGAATCGACACGGAATAGACTAGGTCTAGTGTCGGGGTATAGTCGATAGTATGGTAGTATAGGGTGTCGACAAGGGACAAGAGTTATAAGGGTGTGACATGGTAGAGTATAGTGGATGAGAGTATGGAATTCCCGTGCCGGCTTCCATCACACATTAGAGAGGAGGTTGAGCCAATATTGGAGTTTCTTAAATGGTTCAGGGAGGAGTGGAACGACAGGCTGGGACAGTTTTATATCAGGTGGTTTGAAAAGGGGGTGCGGCACTTTTGTAAGCGGGGGACAGGTGTGCATGTTTATATGGGGTTATGGCCATGGTGGTACGTTGAGAGCGAGGAGGTCAGAATCGAGATCATACCGTATGATGATGATGATGATATAGTGTACAAAGAACATCCGTTGATTTTGAGAGAAGGGGTGTTAAAAGGACCGGGGGTGGTGCTGATTAAAGATTATCGGGTATCTCCGTGGCATTTTGACTATATACTAATTATACCGTCAATGCCATTGAACTGGTGGCTTAATATAAAAGAGAATTGGAGAAGATATGAGGTAAGAGTGGATATTTACCACGTTGATGGCGTATGGGGCGTAGTGGTTCGTCTGCATCCACGTCGTTGCCCTAGGTGATTTTTACTCCCTTTTTACTCCCTCTCCTCACCATTTTCATTACCATTTTTATTTCGTATTTTGTTTGCTCCTAGTTATATACTCATTTATTTTTACATCCATCCCTGGTAATCCTTTTATACCCCCCGGTGTGGTATAGTATACACGGACAGAGTGTGGGGTGTTGTGGGGTGGCAGAAGTAGCGAAGTTCGGACGGATAATGGTGGACACCGAGATAGCGAGGCTCAGCTACAGGGTTGTCGAGGCGAGGCATGGGGACGACAAAAAACCTGTGGTGATAATAGAGTTTGAACTGAAACGGGCTATCAGTCCGGATGAGGCCGTTGATGTTGCTAAGCTGATACGGGCGTTTGTAGCGGAGTTTGTTCGCCCCAACGCGCCCAGCGACGCCCAGCTCTATGCTGTCAGCGGCAGGGGGCCGATATGGCTATATGCTCTAATATTACACCAGTTGTTACATATTGTGCCTGCCATCGGAGTATTCGACCCGAAAATCGGTGCCGCCGGCGGCGTCGTTGTCATCGCTGTACACTCCTACAGTGCGCCGTATAACGAGGGCCAGGTCGTAGAGCTGGAGCCGCGCGCAGCCGCGCAGCTAACCCAGTGACGCTCTCTGCGGCCACACACACGCCCCAAACTTTTTTATACCCGTGTTCAGCCATGTTCTACCCGGATGCGGGGTGGGGTACCATGGGTTCATACTCCCTCGGGGATGCTGTGGCGCTCTTAGAGGAGATGTCTAGGGCGTCTGGCATGTCGCGCAGTGCCATACTGCGGGCCGCGGTGACATGGCTCTATAAACAATGGTGTGACAACGGTAAGAATGAGCTGTGGCTTTTACAGATTATAAAGCAGTATGACGTTGACGTGAATCGTAGGGAGCTCAAGGACGGGTGCAGACGAGAGAAAACACTCATAGTAAACATCGAGAAGTCGGAGGAGCCTGTCGTGATAGAGGGGTGATTACAAGTGCCGGTCCAGATTAAGGGCGGTGGTAGACAGGGCAGGCGGGGCTCCAGGGACAATAGCGATAACTTAATGTCAATATTGGCCACAACAATACGCGACGGTAACGATAGGTACGATATAGCAGTTGTGACCGACAAGAACAACAATGCGTACATACGCTTCAAGATTAACGGTGACGCTGTGGTGTTCTATCTCAGTCCCAACGTGGCCTATGAGATTGGGAAGTGGCTTACGCACCTAGCGCTGCTCGCTGAGCACCCTGGTGCTGTCAGCTTCATGTGGCGTGTCGCTCTGAGGAACAAGCGTAGGGGTGGTGGCGCTGAGCAGGGTGAGGCTGGCGGAGTCGCTGAGGAGGAGCGTGGAGAGGAGGCTGCAGCAGAGTTCGAGGCCGGAGAGTTCTTATAACCCTGGCATAACATATGATAACATGGTTGGGGGTGGTAGGATGGGGGATGGCAGGGTTGACGCGTGGAGCGTTGGCTCGCCCAGGATAAACCTAATCGCGAGCAGGTACGGTATACCAAGGGAGCTCATAGTCAACCTCAACGTCTCCGAGGAGGAGTACGAGAGGATTGGAAGAGCGTTCAAAGTTGCACATGATACGCAGTACGCACAGATTGTCACCGCTGCTAGGAATGTTGTGGAGCTCTTCGGTAGGCCGCAGGGCGTTAAAATCAAGGAGTCGAAGACGAGGGTGCACGGGCAGGAAATCGAGGTAGTTGATATCACGCTGAAGTTCAAGACTATGTCGGTGTTGTGGAGGGTGTCTAAGGACAAGTTCGTCAAGCTGGTAGACAGGTATGGGGAGGAGGGGTTCTACGAGAAGCTGTCCAGCTGGATGTTAGTACAGGCCGAGAAGCGCGAGTTCAAGACACAGAAAGGAGAGTATAGATGGTGGGAGGCTAAGAGGATAAAGACGTTCGCCACATCGGAGGACAGGGAGACCGCCAGGAGGCTTGTAGCGGTATACTCCAGGCGCTACGACCACCCGTACCTCGCGGCGCTCGCGGCGCTCTACGGCTACCACCCCGACATCGTCAATGAGCCCGAGGCAGCCATGGTGCTGTTGGCAAGATTTACGACAATAGTCGGCTCTGTGGCGCAGCCGGTGCTGCACATGGTTGAGATTGGGTTACCAGGGACGGGTAAAACAACGATGGCTACACTGTCTGATATCGCGCTGAATTGGCTGTACTTTGCGGAGCCCCCGTCGCCTGCGAGCCTCCTGGGCGACGCTAGGACAGGCTGGTCTCCGTTGACATCTGCCAACGGCGTGTGGTTCGATGAGTTTGATGCATGGTCTGCACTGAGGACGAAGGAGGACTTCAAAGAAGCATTCACCGCCATCCTAACTGGGATGGAGCAGGGCCGCTGGAAGAGGAGCAAGGGCGGGGTGAAGGCGCCGGAGGTGAACAAGCAGATACCGTTGATATTCACCGGTAATATAGACGAGCAGGGGTGTATAACATACAGGTATAGGGGCAATGATGTCAGGATATGCTTCAACAACCCCAGGGAGTTCATCAAATATGTTGTTGGTCAGCTGCTGCCGAGCAAGCGAGAGGCTTTCAACGAGAGGATAGCGATAGCGCTGATGGTGACGAACGGGAAGGTGCCGCAGGCGATACAGGAGTGGA
>JALWDA010000144.1 GCA_027014955.1 Desulfurococcales archaeon
GGGGGCTCGGCATGTCCGGCTCTCTTCACGCCCGGGGTGGGTCGAGAGACCCTCTTCTCGGCATCGCCCTTGTTTTAGATGTCTATGGTGAACCTGGTTCTCCAGGTTCCGTTCTCCTTTTTTATCTCCATGAGGGCGTAGGTTATTGCCTTTACGTGGGTTCGTGACTCGTGTTTGCGGGGGTCGTATTTCTCGCCCCAGGCGGTGGCCTGGACCCTGTAGTCCTCGGGGGCCTCCCTTGTTATCCGGTGGACCTTGTAGTCCCTGAAGAGAAGGCCCTCGCTGTCGTGGAGGACCAGTATTTCCTCGAGGAAGCGTAGGAGCAGGTTCTCCAGGTCGAATCCCTGGGACTCTATCCTCCTCTCCTCCCGGGGCTCTACGCGGGCGGGGTCGGTCATAACCTCCGTTATGGCCTTGGCGGCCTCCTCGAAGAGCCCCTCCAGGCTGGGCGCCCAAGCCTCTATTATTATGTCGGCCGTATGCTCGTGGAACCGGTAACCCCTCTCACCCTCCATATTGCCGTCTCCCCCCGCCTTATCTTGACAAATGGGGCCCGAGCCCTCCGGGATAACCTTTGGCCCGCCCGGGTTCATAAGGATATGCCGAGGCCCCTCTCGAGGCACGCTATTAGCCGGTCCGCGGCCACCCATGCGTCGAGGGGATGGGGTGAGACGCTCACCCTACGGGTAGAGGCCCCGGTCCACCCGGGCCCGAAATCTCCCCGCGGGAAGCCCCCGACGACGAAGATGTTAGGCGGGTGCACGAGGGGCCAGAGGCTCCTGCAGAAGGGCATGGGGGCCTTCTCGTGGAGGAGTATGGGGTCGTGGGAGCCGGTTTTCCTAAGCACCTCCTCCACGTCGCTAACCTTCTCCACCTCAATGAGGGGCTCTCCCCCACTGGGGGGGACACGGCCGTGCTCTAGGAGCTGTATCATGAGCTTTGTGAACTGGTGGTAGTTCTTGGGTGGCCGGGTCCCGGGCTTAACCCTCACCAGCAGCCCGGCTCGTGTGTGGAGGTAAATCCTCAGACGACCCTCCAGGGCGAGGGGGGAGTAGCTAGTTGCCTGGAGGAACATATGCACTATGTCCGGCCTCCCCCGGACCGGGTCCACTCTATGCTGCTTCATCTCCCTGTAGAATAGACTCACGTCTAGGAGAAGCCTCTCGGGCTTCACGCCATATCTTCGGGCGACCCTACGGGCCCTGGGAGTCCCCGCTATGCTTGGAGGGAGGGTCTCTAGAGGCGCCTCGGCCATGAGTATCGCGTAGACTTTTTCCCCGCCTTCTCTCATATCCGTCCCCCTTCAGGGATCTCGACTATTAGGGGCCAGGGTTATTTCTAGTCTAGGGTGACTCCCATGCCCTGCGAGCCCACGGTCATCGTGCATGGTGGCGCGGGTTCCTGGAGGAGGAAGAGGAGATTGGGGACGGCCAGGAGGGTGCTCCAGGAGGCTGTGGAGCAGGGGCTCGAGGCCCTCCTGAGGCAGGATAGGCTCGAGGCCGCCGTGAGGGCCGTTGAGGTCATGGAGGACAGCGGCGTATTCAACGCGGGACGGGGTAGTGTTAGGGACCGTGAAGGGGGGATAAGCATGGACGCGGGGGTTATGGATGGGGTCACGGGAGACGCGGGGGCGGTTGCGATGGTCTCCAGAGTTGCTAATCCCGTGAGGCTGGCGCTGGAGGTTATGAGGAGGACCCCCCATGTGCTGATAGCGGGGGAGCATGCTGACCAGCTAGCAGTCGAGTGGGGCCTGAGGACCTTAGCCCGGCGCAGGTCTAGGAAGAGGCCCGAGCCCCGCATTGCCGAGAGGTTCTGGAGGCTCTCGGGAGAGGCCCTTGGGGACACGGTTGGTGCAGCTGTGCTGGACGGGGACTGCAACACGGCCGCTGCTGTGAGCACAGGTGGTGTTCGGGGCAAGCTCCCGGGCCGCGTGGGGGACTCTCCCCTCGTGGGTGCGGGTTTCTACGCGGGCCGGTTCGCAGCGGCTGTGGCGACGGGTGTGGGTGAGGTGATAATGCTCTCCCTGCTATCATTCCGGGTGGTGGAGGGCAGCGTGCTTGCAGGCGGCGTGGGCGCCTCGGCGGAGGCGGTGGTCTCTTGGGTTACGAGGGCCTATGGCGGGGACACCGTTGGTGTCATAGGGGTTGATGCCAGGGGAGGCTACGCGGCAGTCTACAACACCAGGCACATGCCCTGGGCCATGGCTAGGAGGGGTGGCGGCGTGGTTATTGGGGGGATTCCCTCCTCCTCAGGATAAGCGTGTTCCCCCTTACCTCAACGAGCTCGGAGCCTGTTTTCTCGGCTATCTCCTGGGCGAGCTCTCGTCGGTCCCTACCCGTTGCCTTGAAGAGGCCCTTGTTCATCCTTATCTTGAGGACCCCCTCTCGTTTGAGGCGCCTCTTTATCTCCTCCACCACCCCCTGTGTTATCCCCTGTTTGCCCACGTGTATGTCGCTTGATTCGTGGATCTTTTTCCTGACCCTCCTGTCCTTCTTAGGATGAGTGGGGGACATGTTCTTATTCCTCTCCTGGGGTCTTCTTTGAGAGGCCTTTCCAGGCGAGTGTGTAGACCCTGGCGTTGCGGGTTGTTTTTCTGTATTCTCTGCCCTTGTGGCGTATTATCTTCTTCCACGAGAACCCGCATGCCCTGCAAGTGTAGAGGACGTAGGTCTTGCCCGCACTCTTCCTTATCCTGACACGCGTTGTAACACCGGGGATGTGGGGGGTCTTGCACCTCTTACACACGAGCTCCTTCCTCGACACAAGGGGCCTTAGCCTGTACTTGAGGTAGAGCCTGTCAATGTGCCTCCCCAGAACGCGGGCCCACTCCAAATCGCCCTGGGCGACCGCGCGTGCGGCGAGCTGGTAGAGGTAGAGGACCTCCCTGAGCGCGGCTCTCTGCAGGCGGCTGGGCCTCCTCCTCATCCCCTTCCTCCGCCCTGGCCCCCGTCTTCCCTAGGGACTATCTTGTCCACGAGCCAATCGAGGGTGAAGGGCCTAATGTCCCCGTATCCCTGGCCCGTTCCTATGAATATTATGGGCTTGCCCGTGGCAGCCACCACCGATATAGCCGTGCCCCCCTTGGCGTCGGCGTCGGTCTTTGTGAGGAAGAAGCCGTCCACCCCCACCTTCTCGCTGAAGGTGCTCGCCTGCTCCACGGCGTCGTTTCCAGTGAGGCTGTCTACCACGAGTATCCTCAGGTGGGGCTCGGTTACCCTCACTATCTTGCGGAGCTCCTCTATTAGGCTCGAGTCCGTGTGCATCCTCCCCGCTGTGTCCACAATGACGGCACAGTAGTTCCTCCTCCGCGCAAATGCTATCGCGTCGAAGGCAACGCTAGCGGGGTCGCTCCCGTACTTCGCCTTGATTATGGGGACGCCCAGCCTCCGGGCATGGGTCTCCAGCTGCTCCTGTGCACCTGCCCTGAACGTGTCAGCCGCCACGATCACAGGCGTGATGCCTCTACTCTGTAGCAGGTGGGCCAGCTTGGCTATGCTGGTTGTCTTACCCGTGCCGTTCACCCCCATGAAGACGATGACATAGGGCCCTTTGCCTTCCCTACAGATTCGGGCGACCTCACCCACCACGTCGGGCGGGCTGGGGGGGAAGACCTCCTCAAGGACCTCCCTAAGCGATCGCCTGACTATCTCCTCGACCTGAGCCTTCCTCTCCACACGCCTGCCGACAAGCCTCTCCCTCACCCGGTCTACCACTCTCTGGGCCACGTCATAGGCCACATCGCTCTCGAGTAGGTTCAGCAGGAACTCCTCTAGAATGGGCTCCAGCTCCTCCTCCTTAAGCTCCCGGGTCTTGACCCTCTCCACAACCGCGTCCGCCAGGCCGCTGATGGCCCTTCTTAGTTTGGAGAACACTCGGGTCACCCGCATATACGCGAATACGGATTAAAAGTAGGCACACATTTTAGGTGAAATGATTCGACCCGAAGAAGAGAATACGTGGCGATGGGCCCCTAGCCTTGGGCGGGGGCTGCTCCCGGCCCTTGTGCCTGCTGGGCCTGTTGTGCCTGCTGCGATAGGGCCGCCGCCAGCTGCTGTAGCCTCTGGAACTCCTTCGCCTTGTCGGCCAGCTCCTTCTGGAGCTGGTTCAGCTGGGCTTCTATGGCCTTCTCCCGCCGTGAGAGTATCTCCAGTGCTTTTTCGAGGGGAATTTGGGCGTACACGTCTAGGCCCAGGTGGACTATAGGGTCCTCGGGGGATAGTCTGGACTTGAGCAGGACGTTGCCAGTCCTGTCAGTCGCCACGAGGACCTCGCCCTCGGGCCCCTGCTTGAGCCTTTCCAGAGCCTGCCTCGCCACGCGGGCGTCGGCCAGGCTGTTGCCCACGCTCTCTATTAGCTTCTGTAGGTTGTTGAGGTACCTCTCCATGCTGGCGAGCTGCTGTAGCACAGCCGTGGGGTCTACCGTTGCCTGTTGTTGCTGGGGCTGGCTCATCTCGTCCACCCTGCCAGGTTCTCCAGCTCCCGGGCGTACTTGGAGACCGTCTCCTCGGGGGAGACCTCTTTTACGCTCTCTATCCTTATGTGCATCCTCTTGAGCTTGTGGCGGCTCCCTAGCTCGGAGTAGGCCTTCTCCACGGCGTCCTCTTTCTTCAAGGCCCTTATGTCCAGGGTGAACTTCCTCCACTGGGGCATGCTGTCGTGGGAAAGCAGCATCCTCCCCTGTACCCTGAATATCTTGACATCGGCCATAGCTCCTCCCTCTTCGCGAGGTATTCCCGGGCGGTATTCTTCTCTTGAGGGTGAAAGTCTATAACTCTTCCCCTACCCCAGTATCGACATGATGTTCATTATCTCGGGCCCCGTGGTGTCATGGCCCACTAGGATGCCCCTGTTGTTCAGGAGCACCCCGCTTTTGACGAACCCCATCCCCTCGTTCACAGTAGCGGGGCCTAGGCGGACCCCCAGCTCCCGGGACAGGCGCTCGATCTCCTCGTCGGGCACCGAGGGGTGTATGAGGCCCGCCTTATCGTTGAATACGACCACCGCCCCCACGGCGTTTGTGTCTACCAGCCTGGCCTGAACCACTCTCACGCCAAGCGTGTGCTCGATGACCCTTACCTCCTGCTCGCCCAGGTCGCTCGACGCCAGGGCGACGCTATTGTTGGGGGCAACGAGGTTGCCCCAGGCCGTGTATATGCTCTCAACCACGCTGAGCCTCATGCTCCCGTCGAGGGCCTGGCGGAGGGCCTCCAGCTCACGTTCCTCGACGATGCTGGGTAGAAGGAGGCCCCTATCGTTGCCCGCTACGAACACGCCTATTATGCTGGAGCCCGCGATGGTGGTCTCGATAACGTCCACGCCGAGGACGTTCTCGAGAAGCTTCCTGAAGGACCGGGTTATGCGCGGTGGGGTGAGGGCGATTTTGTTGTTTACAAAACAATAAACACCTATGTTTGGATTGCCGAACAGGGACGCGCGGTCGAGGTTTATCGGGGACAACCGAGTGACACCGCTCAAGGGTATTCCGAAAACCAGATGGGCTCAGGGGGACTGGGGCTCCGTCTCCTTACCTTCGCCGCCTGCCTCCTTCTCACCACCCTCCTTGGCCTCGGGCTTTTCCTCCTTCTCCTCCTCAGGCTTATGGGCCTTCTTGGGCCTCTCAGCAGCGCCTTTCTCATCGTATAGCCTCACGATTGCCTTCTCCACCGAGACAACAACCTTTTCCTCAACCTCCTTCTTCTTCTCCTCTCCCTTCTCATCCCTCACAATACGGGTCCTCTTGACAGTCTTCTCCTCCACCGGCCCCTCTATAATCACCCTGATCCTGAGTTTGCGCGGGGGCTTCTCTATACCCCGGGACCATATAAGCCGGTTTACGTCCTCCCCTATCACGACCTCCTTGGCCTTCGTCCTCCTAGCTACCCACTGCCTCAGGTACCTGACCGCCCTCGCGGCCCTGTTGGCCCGGCGGCCCCAGTATAGGCGCGAGAGGTTAATGGTGTAGACGAGCTCCTTCGAGGACTTCTTCTCCGACAAGACTGGCACCCCCTATCCTAGACGTCAGGCTTTCAGCTTCTGCCTTCTCCAGTTCCTCCTCTTTATGTTGAACCTGACCTTCCTACGCGTCTTGGCCACCACCCATACGGGTATGGGCCCGTTGGCCTTGAGGGCGTGGGCGAGCCTGAGTTTCCTCCCAAGGGGCTTGTTGCGCGCCATATGCGTCACCCGAGAGAAGGCTTAGGCTACTTCTCGCGAACTCTTATGTTGAAATCCCTACGCGTGCGGGAGGCTAGCTCCGCGAGAATCTCCTTAAGCTGGTCATCGTCCACGGGGATGGGGAGCCTGCCCGACTGGGCGAGGGCTATGAGCTGGTTCTCGACAAGCTCGGCCAGCTCCGGGCGGACGAGCTTCACGTTAGCCAGCCTCTCCCTAGCCTTGGGCGTTAGTATCTTTCTTAGCAACTCCCTCTTCAGCGCCTCTGCCTCCATCATGCGTCGCTTCTCTTCCTCAGCCTGCATTCGCTGCTGCATCTCCAGCAGTTTCCTCCTCTTAATCTCCTCAAGCTCCGGGTCCACGTACTCGTCCCCCGGCTGGGCCAAGCCGTCCTCCCCTCCCTCGGGTTAGTGGAACCTACTGCAGGTACTTCTGCAGCTCGGGCCTCTCCTGGGCAAGCTCCTTCATGATCTGGTAGGCCAGCTTGTCCATCACTGATATGGCCTTGGGCGTCAGGACCCTTCCCCTGCCGGGCACCTTCTTTACCCAGCCTGCCTTCTCGAGCTGCTTTAGGATGCTCCTGGGGATAGATCCCGAGGCCTTGACGAAGTGCTCGGGCGCGACGCCATAGTTCTTACGCCCCCCGTATATTACGCGGAAGGTGCCAACGCCTATGGGCTGGCGGGTCTTGTACATCTTCCTCAGCATGGAGGCGGCCCTTATGTACCACCAATCCTCCTGCATGGGAGGATGCTCTCTATCGGTTCCCGTCTTCACATAGGCCGACCACGCGGGGGGCCTTAGCTCCTTCACGTTCTTCTTCAAGTACTCCGCTAGCTCGGCTATGAACCTGTCAGCTGGCACCTCAAGTACGGTAACCATGTTCCCCACCCTGAGCAGGCCTTGTGGGCTCCTGCAGTGCTCCGGGGCTCCGGGTGCCCGTTGTCTCCCCGTTTTTCCCGGTTCTACCCCTTCGCGTTTCATCAATGAGAATAACTTTATTGCATTAATAAAGTATACGGGGAGCCCCCCGGGCCCCCTCACAGGGCTACTCGCCGAAGGCCCTGTCCCCCGCGTCACCCAGGCCCGGTACTATGTAGCCCCGCTCGTTTATCATGGGGTCTACCGAGACCGTGTATATCAGCGTGTCGGGGAAGGAGGCCAGGACCCTCTCGATGGCGAGCCTCGTGCTGATCACCGTCGCTAGTACGAGGCGCTTGGGCTTCTCGGGGCCCTCGAGAATCCTCCTCATGGTCTCCACCGCGGTGCTACCCGTGGCGAACATGGGGTCAGCTATTATTAAGGTGTCCCTGGCCGTTATCCTGGGTATCTTGACGTACTTGACCTCGACCTCGAACCTCTTGTCCGCGGTCATGCCCTTCTCCTCAACCCTCCTGGCGCTAACCACGCCCATCCTGGCCTTGGGGAATATCTTTATCATTCCCTCCACGAAGGGCATGCTGGCCCTCAGAACCTGGACTATCACAACCCTATCCATGTCGGGGATACCAATCCCCCGGGCCTCCACGCCCAGGGGTGTGGTGACGCTCCTCTCCACAACCTCCATGTCCTCCACAATGCGGAGGGCCACAAGCCTGCCGAGCTTGACCAGGCCCTTCCGGAACTCTATCTGGCCCGTGGAACGGTCCCTCAGCTCCGTGAGGATGGCCTGGGCCAGGGGGTGGTCAACAAGCCTGACGTTGGATGGGAGAGACCCTGTGGCCTCGCCATGCATGGGCACACCTCGGCCGCCCGGTCCCGGCGGCCGTGATAAAAGGAGTGTCGTGGGGTCTATATGTGGATGTCGTGGGTCAGTCCTCGCCCTCTCCTCCTTCTATCTCCTCCTGTATAAGGTCGAGGGCGACCTCGTAGTACTCCTCCATCATCTGCTGTCGTTCCTCCTCGCTCATTGTCAGGCTGGCGGGCTTGGATATGACCGAGGTGGTCTTGACCTTCGTCTTCTTGTCAACCTTCTCGGTTATCGTGTAGCCCTCCTTCTTCTTACCCACCTTCTCCTTGTACCCGCACTTGGTGCACTGGAGGTACTGCTTCCCCTCGACCCTGACGGGCACCATGAGGCCGCCGCACTTGGGGCAGAATTTCACCACTATCACCTCCCTCTGCTGTTCATATGTTGGAAGCCTCTCGACAGCCCCTCCTGGGAGCTTGGCCTCCCAAGCCGTGCTTGGAGGCGCTCTCATGTGGTATTAACGGTGCTGGTTAAAAACGTTTTTACAAAACTCCAGCACTCCTAATCCCCATGGGTGAAACCATGACCAAGGGGTTCACGCTGTGCAGGGAAGCCGACCCAGGACCCCTGGAGCCCCGAGGCATAGTTAGGGTCTTCCACCATGTCCAGCCTGCCAGGGTGTTGGGGGGACTGGGGGATGTGAAGAGGGTTGCCCGCGACGCTGTTCTCGACTGCCTGGGGAAGGATCCCGGGACCATGGTGCTTGATTCTAACGAGAATATAGGGACAAACTATATGCTCTACAGGCTCAGACCCTCAGTAGAGGACCGTGGGAGGATAAGGGTCAGGATAGTCACCCGCGGGAGACAGCTCTACCAGACCCTAGTACTACTGGGGAGGTGAAAAGCCATGGCAGAGAGAAGCGGGCGCTCCAAGACCCCTCCGGGACAGTACTATGCCCCCGACTTCACCATCTACAAGGTCATGGGGCAACCGAGCATAGACGAGAGGCTGTGGAGGCTGGTCGTGAAGCGGAGGGGTGTCGAAGTGGCGAGCCTTAGCCTCGAGGAGCTTGAGAAACTGGGCGTAGAGCGTCTAAAGGTGGACTTCCACTGCGTGACAGGCTGGTCGGTGGCCGACGTGGAGTGGGAGGGTGTGCCTGTTAGGAGGCTGGTTGAGAAGCTTGGCATAGACAATGGGTTCAACTGGATGTATGTTGAAAGCTACGATGGCTACACCACGGTGGTGCACAGGGATGATGCCCTAGACCCCCGGGCCATGGTAGCACTAAAGCTTAACGGGAGGCCCCTGGAGCCAGAGCAGGGGCGGCCTGCAAGGCTAGTTTTCCCCCACCTATACGGGTGGAAGGGTGCCAAGTGGGTCCATGTCCTGGACTTCATAGACGGGTACAGGGATGGGTACTGGGAGGCCCTGGGCTATCATGAGAGGGGGAGGGTGTGGGAGGAGGAGAGGTTCAAGCGAACAGTCGTTTAGCAGCAGTCGGGAGCCCCCTATAGGGCCAGTGCTACTCCTGTTGAACGGGGGTCGGCTGCAGTCTCCACCAGCCCTCCACGCGTGAGCTGGCTTGCCTGCACTATCCCGGTCGCAGCACTGGGGACTATCCTCTCGAGATAGAAGCCGGGCGGCACGTGGGCTTCTAGGGGCTGTTCGAGGACTATCCTAGCCGATAGCCTCTTGACCTCCGTGGCCAACAGCAGCCGGGGCCTGTGCAGGCCCCGGGATAGTATCCAGCCTGACTCAACGATGTTGCTTAGCACAACCGCGTGTATCTGGGGGCGGAGGTCTCCCCCAGCGCAGCCTATTATGATCCTCCTGTCACTTCTCTCAACGCCTAGTATTGAAAGCGTGTGGAGGGGCCTCTTCCCAGGAGCGGGGCTGTTGGGGAGCCCCCTCTCGTAGCTGAATCCATGCCCCCTGTTCTGGAAAGAGATATCCCTTGCAACAAGGCCCGAGCCGAAGGGGTGGTAGAGGCTCTGTATGAACCCCACGAGGTTGCCCCACCTGTCCACGGCGGTTAGGAAGGTGGTGTCCCCTTCCACGATGGATGGGGGCGACCCCTCACCCTCGAGACTCTCGTGGATTAGATCTCTTTCAAGGTCCTCCAGCGTCTTCTGCATGTAGCTGGGGTCGCCGAGGTTACGGTCCCTGTACTCGTAGGACCGCTCGACCGCCCGTAGGTAGAGCGGGAGATCCCTGTGGGGAGAAATGGTTCCAAGGTGGTGGTCGAGCGTCTTGATTATCTGTAGCCCCGTGTGTCCCTGGCTGTTGGGCGGGAGCTCATACAGCTCTGCTTCGATTGAGTCAACGCTGGCCCTGAGGGGCCTCACGGCCTCCCCGCGGTGACGCTGGAAGTCCTCAACCCCAACGTCAGCCCCTTGGCTCTCCAGCTCCGCTACAATACTGCTCGTCACCCCCAACTCGTCCTCGTAGAAGGCGCGGGGGCCTCTCCTCGCGATAATCTCGAGCACGCGTGCCTTGTCCTGAGGCTTGTAGGGTGCTCCGGGATAGAGGTGGGAGTATGTTCTTCTCCAACCGGGGAAGGATGATAGAGGGGGGCGTAGAAGCTCCACCGCCCTTGCGAGGGGCTCGGGGG
>JALWDA010000145.1 GCA_027014955.1 Desulfurococcales archaeon
GAGGAGGGACTACACGTTCTTCGACGGGCCTGTGGTAGCGCATGTGAGCATGGCCCATCCCTTCTGCAACAGGCTCTCCCAGCACCTGGTGGAGGCTGGTAGGAGGATCGGACTCGAGGTTAGGAGAGGAGGCACCTACCTCTGCATAGAGGGGCCTCGGTTCAGCACCGTCGCCGAGAGCAGGGTGTGGAAGAACGTCCTAGGAGCCGACATCATTGGAATGACCCTCGTGCCCGAGGTCAACCTGGCCTGCGAGCTCCAGACCTGCTACGCCACCCTAGCCATGGTTACCGACTATGACGTCTGGGCCGAGAAGCCCGTGACCGCCGAGGAGGTCGCCCGCGTCATGGCAGAGAACGTGTCCAAGGCACGGAAAATAGTGGCCGAGGCAATAAGGACCCTCCCCGAGGACCCGGGGGATGATTGCAGTTGCTGCAGAAGCCTGGAGACCGCAACCCTGTAGGCGTGGAGAGCCTAGAGGAGCTGGACAGGCTGCTCCACAGGTCGGTGGAGAGGGCCGAGGAGGCCCGTGACAGGATACTCTCTTTCACACGGGGCTCGGGAGACCTCATAGTGACCTTCACCGGCCTGGGGTCGGTGGCGGCGTGGGTTTTCACAAACTTCTACCAAGTACTAGCGCAGCCCAGGGCCTCCGACCCCCTCCCAGCTTACCATGCCAGCCTCCACGTGGCCCCCTACCGTGAGGAGGAGTACAGGGTCCTACACTGGATGGGGAGCCCCTGGGAGAGGGGCGAGACTGCCCGCCTGGCGGACGCGCTGTACATAATGGGCGTCCCGGCCCTCTACATAGTGCCAGACGAGGCGGACCCTCTTCTCCAGCAGAAGGTGCCCGAGGGGGCCAGCGTGGAGCTGCCCGGCCTCTTGGACCAGGCGATGGCGGCGGCCGTCTCAGCGCTCGGCCTCGCCGTGGAGAGGACGGGGAGGGGGGACATGAGGGTCAGGAGGCTGGAGCAGGAGCTCCTCACTCCCGGGGGGGTTGTGGAGGGCCTCTGGGC
>JALWDA010000146.1 GCA_027014955.1 Desulfurococcales archaeon
GGGCATAGGGTGGTTGTATATGACATGAACCCCGAGCCCGGGGGGCTCCTCATCTTCGGGATCCCGGAGCAGAGGATTCCCAAGCAGGGCGTCAGGAGGGGCGTTAAGGAGCTGGAGGACACGGGGCGGGTTAGGTTTGTCCTCAACACTGTGGTGGGGAGGGATGTTGACCTGGAGGAGATCATTGAGAAGCATGACGCCGTCCTCGTAGCCACGGGGACGTGGAAGACCCGGCCCCTGAACATCCCCGGCATTGACAGCGACGGCGTCTACGGGGGCGTGGAGTGGATAACGGACTATCACAAGCAGAAGTACGGGTACCCCCTGTTCTTCTTCAAGGAGATGCCCCCCATCGAGGAGCCCGTGTCTGTCCTGGGCGGGGGCTTCACGGCGGTGGACGTGGCGTTCATAAGCAAGGTGGAGCTGGGCAAGGAGACCATGATGATATACCGGAGGACCCGCCAGTACGCCCCCATTGGGCCCAAGGAGGTGGAGGAGCTGGAGAAGCACGGGATAAAGTTCCTGGAGCTCCTCATGCCCTACGAGGTCGTCCCCGACGAGAGGGGCCGGGTGAGGACGATAAAGTGCCACCGCACCCGCCTAGGGGCCCCCGACGAGACGGGGAGGCCCAGCTTCATAATAGACAAGACCGAGACGGTCTTCATAGACACCCGGACCCTCATGCTCGCCATAGGCCTCCTCCCCACTCCCCCCTTCGACGACCCGGATCGCCACGGGATAAAGGTGGAGCACGACATGAGGATAGTCACTGACGAGAAGCACAGAACCACCCGCTACAAGGTATTCGCCGCAGGCGACGTTAAGAACGGAGCCACACGTATAGGCCCCGCCCTTAAGAGCGGCTTGGACGCCGCCGCCTACATACACGAGTTCCTCACAACGGGCGAGTGGAGGAAAGACTAGCCCCCGGGGAGGCAACCGTTATAACCCCCACGCGCAGAGACAATACCCAGGGAGGGCGGGGACCCAGCGAAGCCGGGTCGTCTAGCGG
>JALWDA010000147.1 GCA_027014955.1 Desulfurococcales archaeon
GGGGAGGCCGAGGAGAGGAGGAGACGGAGGCTAGCACGCCTCAATGTGCTCAAAGAAATTGCTCCCCAGATAAGGAGCCTTTGGCGCCGAGGCTTGTAGGACATAATAGTTTTTGCGTTTCTTAGGTTTTTTCAATAAACCCCTAGTAAGAAGCGCGTGGGGTTTAAGCAGACAACACTTCTTGGAGAGGAGCAACTCTCTCTAGGAGCCTCCGTGCCCCCGTGAGGCTGTGGGGGGGCTCCTCGGTGGCCATAATGGCTATCCTCCGGCACTCTCCGGGGCAGGGGAGCTGCGCGAGTTCCTCGAGGCTCTTCCTCTGAACCCCGTGGACGCCGAGGAGCCGGGCCTTGTCGGGGGGGAGGACCTTGTTGGCCGCGAGGAGCCTGACCGTCGCTCCCAGCCTGCGTAGCTGCTCGAGGGTCTTGCGGGCCTCGAAGACGGGGAGGGGCTCGGGGGTGGCGACTACCACGTAGCTGGTGTCCCGGGAGCTGGAGAGGCGTTCCCTGAGCCCCCCGTAGCGCTGTCTCAGCTCCCCTAGCTTGTCCAGGACCGGGTCCCTGACCTCGGGCCTCTCGCCCAGGGCCTTGCTTATAACGTAGCGTGCCCCCACTATCCTCTCCCGGAGCTCCGAGAGCCGCTCGAGCCAGAACACGTAGTTGCCCGGAAGGCCCAGTATGCGGAGGGTTATCCCCGTGGGGGGCGTGTCCACCACAATGTAGTCGTACTCCCTCCTGGAATAGAGGCCCTCCAGGTACCTGAGGTATATCTCCTCCTCGAACCCCGGGCTGTTGCGCACAACCTCCGCGTACTTCTCCAGGTTCAGGGCCTTGAGCCCCGGCATTATCTGCTGGAGGAGCATCACGTACTCCTGGGTGAACCGCTCCGCCTCCCGCTCCAGGTCGAACTGGAGGGCCCACAGACCCCCATCCACACGGTAGGCCCGGTTGGTCTCCCCCAGGCCAAGATACTCTTGAAGATGCTTGGCCTGGTCCAGGCTAACCACCAGGACCCTCCAACCCCCCCGGGCAAGCGCGTCCGCTACGAGTATGCTAACCGTTGTCTTACCCACACCCCCCTTGCCCGAGGTTATCACCAGGTGCGGGCCCCCCTGCTTCTCCGGGTGAGGGAACAGGTTCTCCAACACGAGCACCACCCTGCCCAAGCACTAGCCAGCTCGACCTCCCGGGCAGACAGGGTCTACGGTGTCCGACGGCCCCCGGGCCCGGTTGCCTCCACTGCACTATATAGTTGTTAGCGGGGCGAGTGTTAAGCCTTGCCACCCCCAGTACGAACCACGGGCCCGGGGGGAAACATGAGGGGTCATAGAAGGGAGGAGCGCTGATTAAAGACCCCACGACACACCCACGGCGTGGGGGAAAAGGAAATGGGAAAGAAAGCGAGCTCAACCCCCTCTGCCGCGTGTGAGTAGGAATGCGGCTCCCGCCACGACTACGAGAGCTGCAGCAGCGGCCACCGCTAGGGAGACTCCACCCCCGCGCTCGGGCGATGGGGTTGTAGAGGGCGTCGGCTCCTCCCCTTCGGAGGCTGTGCCCGTCTGCGGGGCTGGGCTGGAGCCGGGTTTGCCAGTGTTGGTTTCACTGGGTGTCGTGGGGGTTGGCGTGACGGTCGCGGATGGTGGGCTTGGCTGGGAGGCCTCCGGGGACGTGGCTGGGGAGGCGCTTGTCGGGCTCGGGCTCTCCGTGGCACTCGTTTCAACAGCTGTGCTGGGGGGTGTTGTGGATGCTGTTGTGGGGCTTGGCTGGGACGGGGCCAGGTCCTCGGGCCCCACTCTTATCTCCCCTGGTGTTCCGCCCTCCACGGATACCCGGGTCTCGTACATCAGGTCCTGGTCTCCCTCCTTCTTGTATATCATTAGCTCGTACTCGCCGGGGGCCAGCCGGGCTTTGAAGGGCCGGGGCGGGGCGCTCTGTGTGAGCACTATGTAGCTCTCGCCGCCCTTGGGGCGTAGAAGTATCATGCTGCCCTCCGGCGCGGTTATCGTATATAGGGGCAGAACAGCATCGTAGCCGGGGAGTGCGAGGGTCTTGTTCTCACCCTCATGTACCGTCACGTTGAGCGTGCCCCTCAGCTCAATCTTGCGTCCCGGGGGAACGTAGACGTAGTCGGCGTCCTTAGGCCAGGGGAGGCCGTACTCGATCGTGTAGTTGCCCGGCACCGCGTAGAGGAACCGGGGGGCCTCCAGGGAAAGGGTGGTGAAGGATTCTCCCCAGGATATCTTGAGGCTGGTCCCCGGGGCCCCCGGGGCTATCACCAGACCCCCTAGCATCTCGAGGGGGGAGGGGAGCTGTACCACCCTGTTCTCATACCAGTCCCCCAGGGTCACCCGGGTGGTGTAAGTGTAGGGGCTCTGGTAGCCTATCAGGTCCCCCGCGTCCACCACGGCGTCAAAGGGAGGGGTCCACCGTATCTCATAAGTGCCGGGCAGGACGTACAGGTCTATATAGTTGGCCCGGGGCAGGAGGCGGGTACCATTGCCCCCGTCCCCCGCCCGGGTGTATAGCGTCTGGTTGGTCACAAGCTCAAGAGACTCGCCGTTGGGCAGCACCAGAGTGAACTCCGTCATAAGAGGCCCCCCACCCGTGACGTTTATCGAGAGGACCCTCAGCTTCGAGTAGGGCACCCGGGCCAGGTCCAGGGTCATGGGCATGTCCTCCCTCCTCCCCGTCAGGTAGAGGTGCTCCCCATCGCCGCTCACAACAACGTGGCTCGCGTAGAGCCTCTCGTTGCGGGCCTCATACACGGGGCTGGGCTTGCCCTCCGCCCTCCCATCGTAGAGGAGGTAGTCGGCTTCCTCCACCCACAGGTAGCGCCCCGCGTCGAGGTCCACAAGGGCAATGTAGCTCACCAGCCCCCAGCTCCCCTTGAACAGCAGGTAGGCGTAGAGACCCCCACCGCGCCTGAAGGGGTGGACCTCGATATCCTCCGGGCTCTCAATCCTGAGGAGAAACGACATAACCCGGGGGCTGTCGGGGAGGTAGAAGGCGGCCTCCAGCGCCTCCTGGCTCGTCATGTTGATGAGGGGCCTCGGGACGCCGAGCTCCCCGGGGTCCTCGAGGAGGTAGAGCACGTGGTTGCGCCCCACGAAGAGGATGCTTTCCCCGCACCAGGTCACCCCCGCGGGGACGGTGCCGGTCATCTCGCGGAACCTGTCAAAGGTCAGGCTCCAGACGCTCCGCAGGGTCTGGGCGTTGCGGAGCTGAATCGTCCCATAGTAACCATATCCCAGGACCCACATCCCCCGGGGGTCCAGGGAGAGGGGCGTGA
>JALWDA010000148.1 GCA_027014955.1 Desulfurococcales archaeon
GCCCCCCGCAGCGCGTCCGCCCCCTAATACTTGTCCCCACTGCCGCCGCCTTCTCCGCTCTGCGCGCCCACTCCGCGCCAGGCCTCCTCCTCCACGTCGCCCACCCCAAGTTCATTCAGCCCCAAACCAATGGATAAGCCTGGACACACGAGGGGGCCCGGGCGATCAACTCTTGGGCCCAGTTGGATAAATACTTGATCCCCCAACAACCACGGCTCCGCTAATAAGACCACTCGAGACGGTGAAGCACCGTGATGATCACAGGGGATTTCCACATGCACACCCTGGTGAGCGACGGCAGGCCCCACCCCAGGGAGGTTGTGAGGATAGCCGCGAGAAGGGGGCTGGACGCCATATCCGTAACCGACCACGACACCTTCGAGGGCTCCCTGAAGGCAATCGCGTACGCCCGAGAGCTGGGCGAGGACGCCCCCA
Organism: Desulfurococcales archaeon; assembly: GCA_027014955.1. Classification (GTDB taxonomy): domain Archaea; phylum Thermoproteota; class Thermoprotei_A; order Sulfolobales; family Fervidicoccaceae; genus JALTXS01. Next base: position 436 of record JALWDA010000148.1, read on the forward strand.
TCGTGGTCCCGGGCAACGAGGTCAGGACCACCTGGGGCGACGTCCTGGTCTACTGCCCCCAGGTGCCCCCCACCCAGCCGCCGAGGGAGCCCGGGGAGCTCGTGGACTACTCCCGTGAACACGGGTGCACCCTGGTGCCCGCCCATCCCTACGACACCCTTAGGAATGGCGTGGGTGATAGGCTCAGGTTCTTCAAGAGGGCCAGCCTCTCCCTAGAGTGTTTCAACGCGGGGGCCCTGCTACCCAGTGTGAACCGGAGGGCGCTGGAGGCCGCTCGCAGGGAGGGCCTCTCCTGCATGGCGGGGAGCGACGCCCACATACTGGAGTACATTGGGGTGTACCGCACCAGGGTATGGGTGGGCGAGACAGGCGATGTGGTGGAGGACATTGTAAAGGCTATTGCACGGGGACGGGTGGAGCCCCTCGTGGCCCCCGTGGGCCTGGGCCTCCTGGCGCGCAGGCTCCTCTGGGGCGGCCTAAGGAGGCTATCCCCCCGATTGTGAGCAGAATCCTTATATATGCCGCTTATACACGACTTCATAGGAACCAATTCTCCCTCAAGGAAGGTAGCATAACATGATATATGTGGTCCAACACCTACAGGCAACCACCCAACCCAGGGCCCTACTTCTCACAAGACCCCCCAGAAAAAGCAACCACACGCCAGGTGAAAACACATGACACGATACCGTGACCACAAGGACGTGTACCGGAGGGACATGAACAGGTACAGCGTCTACCCCCGCATCCCCCGCCCCACCGAGTATGGCTCGAAGAAGCTCCACAAGGGCCAGACACTAACCCTGGAGATAAGCGACGTGGACGGTGACGGCAGGGGCATAGCCCACTACGCGGGGATAAGGATAAGGATAAACGGAGGGGGCACCGTGGGGGACCGGGTCAAGGTAAGGATAGTGCAGGTGAGGGGCGAGGAGGCCCTCGCCGAGATAGTAGGCTTCGAGAAATAACTCGCAAAAACAGTGGACGGAGCAGGTACGCGGGCCCCCAGCCTGCGCACACCCGGGTTTTTACCGGGCCCTCTCCTCCACGAACTCCCTCAGCCTGTTCATACCCTCTATTATGTCCTCCCGGCTCGACGCGTAGCTTATCCTCACGAAGTCCCTCCCCGTCTTGTCGGGGAACGAGGAGCCGGGGAGTATCAGCACGCCCTTCTCGGCCAGGAGGGTCTCCACGAACTCTACCACGTCCATCCCCAGCATGTCGAGGGCCTTCCTGACCCTGGGGAACATGTAGAAGGCCCCGCCGGGCATGTTGGGCTCGAAGCCGGGGACCTTGTTGAGGAGGTCGTACATGAGCTTCCTGCGCTCGTTGAACTCGGCTATCATGCGCCGCACGGGCTCCCAGTCGCCCTTCAGCGCCGCTACGCCCGCCTTCTGGGCGAAGCTAGTGGCACAGCTGTATATGCTAACCGCGAGGCTGAAGAGCTTGTCAACGACCCTCCTGTCAGCCGCGACGAAGCCCAGCCTCCACCCCGTCATTGCGAAGGTCTTGCTGAACGAGTGGGCCAGAACAGCGTTCTCCATCCACCCGTCAATGCTGGTGACGCTGTAGAACTCGCCGTCGTACACGAAGTTGTCATAGACCTCATCAGCCACGACGGCGATGCCCCGGCTGGCAGCCTCGTCGTATAGTCTCCTGACCTGCTCCTTGGAGAACAGGGCGCCCGTGGGGTTACTGGGGTTGTTGAGTATGATAGCCGTGGTGTTGGGCGTTATCTTCTCCAGGATGGGGTCAAGGTCTATCTCGAAGCCCCTCTCCCGGCTCCACCTGAGGGGAACGTAGACGGGCTTGGCCCCGAATATCTTCGCCACCTGGGCGTAGGCGTAGTAGCTGGGCTCGGGTATGATGACCTCCGAGCCCCTCTTCACGGTGGCGGCTATGGCTAGGAACAGGGCCGTCTTACCGCCCGTGGTCACCATAATATTGTCGGGCCCCACCCCCGCGCCGTAGCGCTCGTTCAGGTAGTCGGCAATGGCCTGGCGCAGCTCCAGTATCCCGGGGGTCTCGGTGTACCCCGTGAAGCCCTCGTCCAGGGCCCTCTTGGCTGCCTCCTTTATGTGACTGGGGGTGTCGAAGTCCGGCTGCCCCACGCCGAAGCTAATCACCCTTATGCCCTTCTCCCTCTCAATCGCCTTGGCCTTGGCTATGTAGGAGAAGGACTGCTCCCCCATAATCTCGTCGAGAACGGGATTCAGAATCACAACACCCACCCTTAGAACACACAGGGCTGGACAGGAGCGTGTCAACAGTACAAATTAAACCAGGCGAGCCCTATTATTATTACTGTCGCCCCACACAGTTCTGGGGAGATGGGAAGAGCCGCGGAGGGAGGCACCATGCCCGGGAAGAGGGAAGGCCAGCCGAGCACCGCCGAGACCTACAAGAAGGCCGACGCCATCCTCCACCTCAGGGTATATAGGCCGCAGATAACGAGGGTGGGCGGCGTGCTCATGAAGGTCTACGAGCCCCTCGAGGAGGCCGAGAGCCTCGAGAGGATAGAGGTGAGGACCAAGAAGGACGTGGTGGACGCCATATACAACAAGGTGCAGAAGGACAAGCCCAGGCTCATATCGAGGTACAGGGACGCCCTCGTGGAGGTGGACGTCGAGGGCAAGGGCTTCGCCCTTTTCCTCGGGGAAAGCACCGAGGGCGAAGAGTCCCTCAAGCCCGACCTCATATTCCCCCGGCCCGCCCGCATAATAAGGGTGGGCGTCGTGAAGCAGGGACAGGTAAAGTGGTCCAAACCAAAGAAGGGGGCCCAATACTATGTCTTCGAGGGGATAATAGAGGTCCCCAAGGG
>JALWDA010000149.1 GCA_027014955.1 Desulfurococcales archaeon
GTCCCAGGGCCAGCCCGTTCCCGGGTAGAGGGTGGAGGGATCCTGGTGCAGGTCCACGTGAACCACACGGGGGTCACGGTAGAATATCTCCTGCGTCCCATTGCCGTGATGCACGTCAAAGTCGATGACCAGCACACTCCCGCCCAGCCTCTCCTCGAGCTCCCTAGCCGCGAGGGCCACGTTGTTGAAGAGGCAGAACCCCAGGCTCGGTGCACCCATTGCGGCACCCCGGGAGCCCGCGTGGTGCCCAGGGGGCCTAGCTAAGAGGAACTCGGACTCGCATCCCCGGCTCTCGGCGGCCCTCACTGCAAGGGCCTGGGAGTAGGCTAGGGCCCTCAACGCCGCCTCGAGGCTCCCCCGGGAAACATAGGTGTCCCCGTCAAGGAGGATGGGGGCCCTCCTTGCGGCATCGTAGACCCTCCTCACATAGGAGGCCTCGTGCACCCGGTGGGGGAGCTCCTCCGGCCTGGGGGGCAGCTCGTCCTCCCCCAGTGCCCGGGCCTCTAGGCGCTCCCTCGAGAGCGCCGAGAGTATGGTGTCAAGCCGCCCCGGGTTCTCCGGGTGGTCCATCCAGGGCCGGTGCCTCCAGAAGGCCCGGTCCACCCACAGGCATAGCCTGCCATCGCCCACGCGGGTGGCCATGCTCCCCCTCCCCTATAGGGTTGGTACAATACATTTTTGCCCCCGGGCGACAAAAAGGGTACCGCGAGGAACACTCCAAGTGCCTGGCAGGAGCCTGCTGAGAGGGCCTTCACCATCCCAGGGGATGATGGGCAACCGTGTCCCGGGCAGGCTGGCCTAGGTGCACTCGACCTCGGCTCTCGCGGTAGCAGGGTAGAAGCTGGGGGTGGTGGCAATGGTGCGTTGGAAGGGCGAGGAGGGCGTCGTGGTGGGGGACTGGGACGCTGACGGCGCGGTGTCTACAGCTATTGTTCTCTACCTCCAGTCCAGCCAGGTCTTCCCCCTCGAGGAGAGGGTGGAGACCCACGTTTTCCCCTCCAGCGGGAGGGAGGTCCTGGGACTCTTCCGGAGGTTCCACGGGTGCCCCCGTTACGTGGCCCTGCTGGACCTTCCCTACACGCCCGAGGTCCAGCAGGTGCTCGAGAGGCTCCGGAGGGAGTGCAGTGAGACCCGCGTCGTCTACGTTGACCATCACCTCACCAGCTTGGAGAACCTGGGGTTCCTAAGGGAGCACACGAGCTTCGTCCGGGTGGGGAGGAGCAAGCCCACGAGCCTCCACCTTGTGGACATCGCGCGGGAGAGGGGCAAGAGCCTCCCCAGCAAGCTGAAAGCATATGCGGAGGCGGTGGGCTACATAGAGCTGGGCCGCCGCCCGCCTCCCGAGGCGGCGAAGGTCGTGGAGCTCATGGCTAGCATCTCCAGGGCCCTGAAGCTGGAGCACAGCCGTGAGTTCTGGGAGAAGATGGTACGCTGGATGGCCAACCCCCTCCCCATACCCCTGAGCCGGAGCGACCAGGAGATTCTCGAGAGGGTCAAGGAGGAGGCCCAGAGGAGGGACGAGGAGCTCGAGGAGGCCGCCACCAGCTTGGCGATAGGAGCCGAGAAGGTGGGGTGCTTCCGCTTCATAGACGCCCGGAGGAAGTGGAAGAGGAGGGGCGTCACCAGCCTCGCCACCCGTATAAGCAGGAACGTGAGGGCCCCCGTGGCACTGCTCGCGAAGCTGGGCGAGGACACCATCCTCGTGATAAGGACCAGGAACAACGCTGCCAAGCTCATCGGGGACGAGCTGGTGGAGAAGGGCCTCGCCGTGGACGTGGGCGGTCATGGGAACCTGGCGGTGGTCAAGCTCAGGAGGGACCATGACCTCCAGAGGGTGAAACAGATACTCCTGCGCTCCTGCCGCTTCGTGGCCTAGCACTGCTCCACTTGGGGCCACGTATTGGGGGTGGGTATAAAAGCAAGCGGGTCAAAAGGTTGGATGAATAAAGGCCGCATGGGGGGACATTTTATGAGCCTGGGGCTGGTTGAGAGCGGAGTACTCGTGGCAATATACAGCGGCGCCGACACCCTGGACAAGCTGGAGAGGATGTTCCCCACGCTAGACCGCGAGGCGCTACAACAGACCCTTCACTCGCTCGAGGCCCGGGGGCTCTTGAGGAGGGAGCAGAGGGGCCTCTTGTTCAAGAAGGAGGTGTACAAGCTAACCCCGGCTGGCGCTAACTACCTGGACCAGGCCCAGGAGAAGCTCCAGCAAGCCGCCCGGGAGGCCCGTGAGAGACTCTCGACCGCAGCACCCACGCGGGAGGAGATGCCCACGGTGCTGGGGGACCTCTACCTCCTGCTCCCCCTCCTACTGTTCCTAGGGCTCCTGCCCCCCACTCTTGTGGCTCCCGAGGCCCAGGCCTTCGGGGAGGGCGAGGAGGACCTCGGGGAAGAGGCGGGCGAGGACCTGGAAGCGGGAGAGGCCGACATCATTGACATAGAGCCCCTCTAACCCCAACCACTCTAGCCACACAGTCCGAGACCCCCGTCCTCACGAGGGGGATTACATCTCCATAGAACGGGCAGGCTCTTCCTTACCACGGTGTTGGGGGCCCCTTAAATGTATCTCCAGGGGGGCTTCCAGGGGCACTCCTAGCTGTTCTAGTTTCTCCCAAATACGAGTCCTGAGCTCGACCGTCTCGTCAAAGGAGGGCTCCTGGGGGAGCTCTATCACCACGTCTATGTCGCTCGCCACGGTCATGCGGCCCTCGGCCACGCCACCCACCACGTGGACCCTGGCTCCCTCTAGGCCCAGTTCACCCAAGGCTCTCTCCAGGAGCGTGACCCAGTCCCTCCACCTGGCCAAGAGCCTAAGCCTGCGTGCCCCCAGCCTCCTCCTCGACAACCTTCTCAACCTCCCGTAGGAGCCCTACGACCCTTTTGGCGGCGCTTAGGAGGGCCTCCGCCTGCTCCCGGGAGTACCTGAAGGGACCGTAGACGGAGCGTATGTGGGCCTCCTCAAGCTCCGCCAGCAACCTACGGTTCTGCCGGGCGAAATCCATTATCCATGCCGCCTGCTTTTCATAGCCCAGGTCCTCGAGGGCCGAGGCCAGGAAGCCTAGGAGGCTCCTAATGCCATGCCCTCTGACCTCCTCTCCCTCGAGCCTTATTATCACGGCCTTCACGTAAAGCTGCGCCGCATACTCTGAGAGCAGGGCCGCCAGGTCGCTTTTGCCCTCACTCTGCAGCCTCTCCGCTTCCCCAAGCATCTCTATGGCCCGCTCCCGGTA
>JALWDA010000150.1 GCA_027014955.1 Desulfurococcales archaeon
ACGCGGACGCGGGCGGGGAGGAGCGCCTCTACTACACCTACACGCTAGCCGAGGTCGAGGAGGCCCTCGGAGACCCCCGGCTCCTGGAGGTCGCCAAGAAGGCCTTCAACCTCAGGAAGGCGGGCAACTACCTGGAGGAGTACACGGAGCTCCCCAATGGCAGGAACATAATAAGACTAGCAAAGCCCCCCGAGGAGCTGGCAGGAGAGCTCTCACTAACCCCCCAGGAGCTCGAGGAAACCCTCAAAGAAATACTAAGGAGGCTCAGGGACTACAGGGATCAGAGGAAACCCCGGCCCGCAGTAGACACCAAGACCCTAGTAGACTGGAACATGATGACAATATCAAGCCTCTCCCAACTCCACCGGGCGACGGGGGACCCCGCCTCCCTGGACATGGCGCGCAGGGCCTACGAGTACCTACACGAGAAAGCCAAGCCCGGCCCCCTCTATGCCCACCAACCCGGCGAGGAGAAGCCCGGCCCCATCGACGACCAGGCCCACGCCCTCAAAGCAGCCCTCGACCTCCACCAGGCCACCCTGGAGGAAAAGTACCTAGAACAAGCCCGTGAGCACGCCCACGCCCTCCTCGGGGCCCTTGTTAAGCCCGACGGCTCTGTCCTCTACCTCCCCCCAGGCCAGGACTCCCCCCTCGCCGGCAAGGCCGCGGACTCCTTCGACCCGGCCACCGCCAGCCCCATAGCAGTGCTCGCAGAGGCCCTATGGCGCCTGGGTTTCACAACGGGCGAGGAGAAGCTCACCCAGACCGCGGTTGGGATTCTCAAGAGGTACGCCCAGAGGGCCCGCAAGTACCCCCAGGGCCACATAGGGATGGCCCTCCCCACCCAAAGGCTCGAAGCCCAGGCCGCACGCCTCGTCATAACGCCCCAAAAGAACCCCTGGGACAACGATGTCAAACGAATCGTCTTGGAGGAGACGAGGAAGCTCTGGAAACGCTACCGCCCCTTCCTCGAAACCCTCCCCAACACACCCAGCCTCGCAAGGATAGACCCCGGCCTCAAAACCATGCCTCCCAAGTGCGATGGGGTCACCCTCTATCTGTGCTGGAAGGACCGATGCGGCCTCCCCACATGTAGTTGGGAGGAGGTTGGTCAGGGGCTTGAGAGGATGTGTGGGGGCTAGTGTGTGTTACTGGTTGTGTTTTGTATCTGTTTTACATGTTCGTATCATGTATAGAATTTGTTTGCTATATTCCATGTTTACGTAAAACATTTATATTCTACTGATAGTTTAAGCGATCCTGTTGTTGTTAATGCCGTTAAAACTGGATTCAATCCAAGTATAGTGATATATACGGAAATATGCTGGAAGGTGGCGCGAATGGCGAGCACCGGCAGGACACCCCTACTGGCTTCAGCGATTGCAATACTGGCTGCAATCGCGACCATCATACCCTCTATAGTACCCGTGGAAGCCGCCCAGACAAGCGGTGTTTTCAAAAAGGTGCACCTCCAGGCAGATGACAGCAGCCAGCAGAACGTGGTCGTTACGGGAACCCTCACGTTCACCAACATATACCCCTGGGGCACCAGCGAGATTAAGCTCGACAACGGCCCCGACATTCCCATAAACTATGGCAAAGTCGTGACCTTGGTGATAGTCCATGACCTAAACCAGGTTGGAGAAGAGTTTGAATTCTATCTGGGAAGCTACCCCGAGTTCAGAGGTTGGGTGAGCCAGATATGGGTAGACGGCCACCTGGTCGCGACCAACGTCTACGTGGAGGAGTTTGAAGACATCCAGGTTGACCCCGACGACATTGACGCGACCATAAACCTCCACGTGACCCGCAGCACGGACGTCTGGACCCTGCTCCAGTTCAACGGAAGCACGATAATAAACGGGGACAGCAGCGACGATATCCACGTGATCGGCATAGATGGGAACACAACTTATCTCCTCGAGCTGGAAGTTGATGACGACGGGGAGGTGTGGCTCAACAACGCCCTTGCGGAGACCCTCTATGTGAACGGGAGCGAGGTTCCAGAGTTCGGACTAGCCGGTCTCTTCGGTCTGGGCCTGCTCTTCCTCCTTGCCCTCACAGGCGGGCTGGTTGCGAGCCAGCTTCGAGCCTATCTCCGGGAGGCCAGGCGCTCTCCCAGCCCTGCTGGCAGACCCTAGGCCACATCCTGCGGCTATATGGGGTAACGGCCAGTAGGCTGGTGTGGCGCCTTTGTTTGAGGCCCAGTACTATATGCACGAGTACGCTGCTTGGCTCATCTTCGCCCGAAAAGCCCTCGTGGCTACGGTGTTCTCCTCCTACGTGGCATCCATCATTATACTCACTCTCTACGCGGTGTTCTACGTGTCAAACTTCGTGGCCTACCTGAGGACAAGGTCCCCCAGCCATTGTAGCGGGCATAGGAGAGTAGATACTGGGAGGCTTCCCATGGTTGCGGTGGTGTACCCGGTGTACAACGACTACGAGATACTGGCTTCGATCAGGAGCGCTTCTAGGATGGAGTACGAGAACTACATTCTTGTCATAGCAGACGACTCCGACGACGAGCGGCTTGCCGCGGAGGTCTCCCGGCTGGGCCGGAGGCTCATGGGGGACCGTTTCGTCCACCTGAGGAGGGGTGATAGGAGGGGGCTGAAGGCAGGGGCGCTGAACAACGCTATAGGGTTCGTCATGCAGCGTTATCCCGAGGTGGAGTACTTCCTGTTCCTAGACGCGGACTTCGAGCCCGAGCCCCGCCTCCTCAACAAGCTCGTCACACTGGCCCTGGAGAGCGGCTCCGATGTGGTCCAGGGGTATCAGAGGCACCTTAAGGGCTCTGACAGCCCTTTCGGCCTAGCCTATAGGGCAAGCCAGGGCGGGGCCATAGTGAACATGGTGGGTCGTTCTGAGACCTCCATGTTCCCCATATTCACGGGCTCCTGCGCCCTGATAAGAGCCGACGTGCTCCGGAGGGTGGGGTTCCTCGAGGGAAGTCTCTCCGAGGACTGGCGCTGGACGATAGACGCGGTGCTTGCCACGAGGGGGCGGTTAAAGGTGGTAGCGACCAGCGAGGCCCGTGCAGATGGAAGCGTGCCTCGTAGCTTCAGGGCCTTCGTGAAGCAGCAGATAAGGTGGTCGGCGGGCACTCTCATAGAGTTCCAACGCACGCTCGCAGGGGTCTTGGGGGCTGGGTTCCTGGGATTCTGGGATAAGCTGGGGTATACCC
>JALWDA010000151.1 GCA_027014955.1 Desulfurococcales archaeon
ATGCACATAACCCAGCTCGACCAGCTCCCCCAGGGTCTGGCCCACGCCTCTCCACGGTAGCTTCTCGGATCGGAGGGCCTCCCTGATCTCCTCCTCGCCCAAGCGGCCCTCGCTCCCCAGGAGCTCCAAGGCCCGGAGCATCCTAGCATAGCGGCTGTTGAGCGCCCTCAGGGCCCTGATCCCCGCTTCCCTCACCACCATGACCGTCGGCGTCTTACTGTCGAGACAGTCCAATCAGGGCACCTCCAACCCGGGGGCGTCACCCGTAGAGGCTAACCAGCACAACTACCAGCACGAGGACCAGGAATATCACAAGGAGCGTGACCGCGAAGCTTGTAAAACTCCTCCCCCTGCCAGTCTCTCCACCAGGCTGCGACAGGGGGTTCTCCCCACCCGAGCTGCCGGGTTGGGATATGCTTTGGAGTTCAAGGATCTTGCATCCCCCCAGGGTCTTCACCCCGGCTTTCTCGAGGAGCCAGGCGTTCACGTTCAGCACGTGGGTCAGGTTAAGGGGGACCAGGAGTATGGCCTCGGGGACATCCCCGTCTCCCCCGGGCCTCAGGTCCACGTAGACGGGGGCGAGCTCAACCATGTTCCTCAGCTCCTCCTCCAGCCGGGGGCTCTCACGGGCCGCGGGGGGTATGAGTTCTACTCCCGCTAGGGAGACGGTTATCGACTGGCGGTCGCCTCCCGCGATTAGCATTATCTCGACCCTGTCGAGGCCCCTTATGCTCCTCACCACCCCCTGGCCGTCTATGTTTGCGGGGCAGGGCGCCGCCTGGGCTAGCGTGGGCTGGGCGCCCGCTGCCAGGAGGGGTAGGAGGGCGGTCATTGCTAGTAGGAGGAGGGGTGCTGGTTGGGGGGGCTTCATGGTGGGTCTCCGTGCATGGGGGTTAGGTTTTTAACCCTGGGGTCACTATTATACCCTATGAAGTACTGTAAAATAATTACAGGTTTTTACAAAGTATATATCAAATACTCATACTCAATCACACAGGGGTGGCGGCGGTGGCTCTCACCAAGAAGGCTTTAAGGAAACTCACCCTATTAAAACAGCTCGACAACACCATAGACTTCTCCCGGAGCGCGATACAGTTAGAGATCGTCATGGCCCTAACCGCCGCCGGCCACCCCCTCACCGCCACAGCCCTCTCCGAGAAGCTGGGGGAGAGGAGGAAGGCAATCCTGGACGCCCTCCGCAAGCTGGAGAACAAGGGCATAGTTGAGAAGAGGCTCGGCCCCCGGGAGATCGAGTACACCCTCAGCAAGGGCGGCAGGGAATACGCCCTCAAGCTCCTAGCCGTCCTGGGAGACGAGGGCTCCCGCGGAGAGGAGGACCAGGGAGCGAACCACGCCACCATCGCGCGAAAAGAGCTCGTCGCCGGGAGCCTGCTGGAGTCAAGGTACCTCTACAAGGCCATACTCTACCTCGCCCACGCCCCAGGCCACACCCTCCCCCTCAAAACCCTGGCACGCCTAATGAACCTCAGCCCCGAGAGGGCGAAAAGCTACCTCGACCTCTTCAGCCTCCCGCCCAACAGGATCTTCCGCAGGATAACCCACCCCCGCCGGGGCATCCACTACCGCCTCGAGGAGGAGGGACTCAAGCTCTACCACCGCATGCCCGAGCACCTGCGGGGGAAGAAGAACCCCCTCTACCGCCTCATGCTCAGCCTCGAGGCAAGGCTCTCCACGAGAACAGCCCGAGCACTCCTAGCAAGCCTAACCCTTGTGGCCCAGGCCGCCTTCACCATCCTAGCAACAGGCTCGCCCACCCTAGCCCTAGCCACCAGCCTGGCCCTCGCCCCCGGGCTCATCCTCCTCGCCCAGGCCACCTGAGAGCCCACGGCGGCGGCTCCTCCTGAACACAAGGTATGTGCGCGAGAGCCTCTCCCCCACCTCCTCCACGGGAATGTTGCTCGCGAGGCGTAGCAGGAGAACCCCCCGTCCTAGGACAAGGCCTACGTACTTGTCCAGAAGCTCATCGCCCCCCAGGACTATGTAGAGGCCCTGCCTCATGGGGACGCTGAGGTTCTCCCCCACAGCCAGCGCCTCAGCGTCGAGGCTCTGGGGGGGCCAGTGGGCGATGATGCCCTCCTCCCTCTTAATAAGGTACACCGCCTTCACCAGACTACCATCCACAAGGATGTCAAGGTAGCTGGCAGGATAACTGGTGCTCACGCTCGAGATCGACATGACGCTCCACCAACAAAAACCGCTTAAACCAAGTGCTAGGATTGTTATTCTACTTGTATAATACTAGTAAATCTTTTATATAAAATATACCATGGTTAGCGACCAGTATTTCGACCACTGATCGATAGAGCCGTGATCCCCGATCGCCTCCCTCAGATCCCCTTTTAAGTAACAAAGTTGCATACAAGGGAAACAGGACATAAAAAAGTAAAACAAGAAGGGTGAAACCCGTGAACCACACCCGCACTAGGAGGAAAAAAGGCATCGTGGGCATAGAGGCCGCCATAGTATTGATAGCATTCGTAATAGTGGCAGCGGCCCTGGCCTTCGTGAGCCTTAACATGGGGCTCTTCACCACCCAGAAGAGCAAGGAAGTCATAAGCAGGGGACTAGGAGAAGCCAGCAGCGCCCTGGAAGTAGACGGAAGCGTAACAGGGCTAACAGATGGAAGCAAGGTAATAGCGGCGTCAATACCAGTCAAGGTAGCACCCGGGAGACAAGCCGTTGACCTGGGAACCGACAAGACCACAATAAGGCTAATAGTGGGTAACTCGGCCTTCGAGAACGTCCACCAGACGGTCTACTACTACAACGGCACCCACCTAGTGGATGCAGCCAACCCCGCATCAGCGGTATCGGTCTCAGACCTTGAGATAAGCACCCTAGTGTCAAGCGTCTGGTCATCGCCTCCGACCACGCCTGAGGCAGTTTTCGTTATCATAAAGAATGTCAATGAGGACGGTGTGCTGGAGTATGGCGAGAAGTCCATACTGCTAATCAACGTTAACAACACCTACGCCCTCGACCCCTACGAGCAGATGAAGGTAGAGATAAGGCCGCCCGAGGGAAGCCCGCTCACTGTTGAGAGAAGCATGCCCGCGACACTGCCCAGCACCGGCGGCGCCATAGACCTAGGCTAGCACAAATAGAAAACCCTAGATGGGAAAGGGACGCTGCCCCAGGGGGGAGGAGGACCCAGTTTTTT
>JALWDA010000152.1 GCA_027014955.1 Desulfurococcales archaeon
AGGAGGCGCTCATGAGGCTGTTTTCGGAGAGGGTCGTCAGCGAGGGGCCTGAGATGGTCTCGGACCTAGCCCTAGCCGCGATAATAGCCTCCCTCCCCCACTGTGGACTGGCGGGGCTGGGGGAGGAGGACGCCCTCCTGCTAATCACCCTCGCCCAGGGGAGGAGGTCCCCCGAGTGGCCCGGGGGAAGCCTCAAGCCCAGGAGGCTCAGGGCCGTGGTCCAGGCCCTCTTCTCCTCCTAGAAGACGTAGGCAACCAGCCTCACCCAGGGGGCCCTCTCGGTCTGGAGGTGGCCCTTCTCATAGCTGGCCCGGGTGTAGAGCTTCTTGCCCACCGCGTCTATGCTCGTGAGGCTCCTGAGCAGGGGGAGCTTGACCTCGGATATCCGGAGGGGCTTCCTTACCTCGCCCTTCTCGACCACCCAGGCCTCCTCGGGCACTATCCTCACAATACCCTGTGACAGCTCCACCCTCACGACCCCGTCCACAAGTATCCCCCTCCGCGTCTCCTCTATTATCTCCCGGTCCCTCCAGTCGCCTCCCGTAATCCTGAGGCTCGTGTGGAGCGCCTTGGGCTTGTGGAAGAGCCCGTAGGCGCTCCCCGGCCTCCCCCCGCTGCCCGCGGTCTCCCTCGTGTGCAGCAGGTCCACTATGTTGCCACCCTCAACGAGGGTGCGCCGGGGGGCCTTGACGCCCTCGTCATCGAAGAACCGCGAGCTGGGCGAGGTGGGCTCGTAGGGGTCGTCGGACACGCTTATGCCCAGGGAGAACACCCTGGACCCCGGCGCGAGGTGGTCCGGCTGGTCGGCCTCGAGCAGGTGGGAGAGCTCGTGGAAGAGGGCGGCGCTGGCCTCTCCCCCCAGTATGACTGTCTTCTGGCCCCTCTCCAGGGGGCTCAGGGCCTCGGCTCTGAGGCCCCAGACTGCCCTCCGGGAGGCGGTCTCGACAAGGGCCTCGAGCTCTCTCCCGGGGAGGGCCTCGGGGGGCCCCATCCAAGCCCTCATAGCTGAGCCCACGTTGCGCCTCCCCTGGGCCTCCACCTCCGCGAACACGTAGAGCTCGCTCAGCCTCTTATCCTCCATGGCCTCTCCCTGGGAGTGGCCAATCCTCCTCACCCTCCTCACGTAGAGGGCCACCAGCTCCCCCGTGAGGCCCTTCTCCTCCAATAGTCCCCGGGTCTGGGCTATCAGCCTTAGTAGGGAGTCCTCGGGGCTCGATGAGGGCCTGCCCAGCTCCACCCTCCCCGTGTAGAGCTCCGCCTGTGATACCAGGGGGGCCTGCTTTGAGCTGCCCAGCTGGGCGAGCCTCTGGGCCCGGGACTCTATCTCCTCCCAGGGGACCCGGGTGTCGCTGGTGCTGTAGATCCCCCAGCCTCTCCCGCTCAGCGCCCTCGCTCCTCTGACCCTGGAGCGGCTGTGGTTGGCCTCTAGGGAGCCTCTCCGCCAGGCGGTCTCCCACACCTGTTCCTCGAGCTCCAGCCTCTCCAGGATGGTCTCCGGCATCCCTGCTCGGACCCCCCTTGTTAAATTGTTTCCCCACTGCCCGGAATAACTATACTGGGGGCGGGGCTCGTTTTTAAGCCTCACCCACAGACGGGGCTCTGGGGGGTAATGCGATAAACGCTAAGTACGTTCAAGGCCATAAACTATACCCGTAGGGTCTAGGAGAGCCCTCCTTTGAATGCACCAATGGGGTGGTAGTATGGAGCCCGCCGCAGCCCCCTCACCAAGCCTTCCAAAGAGCGTTAAGGTGCCCCCGCTTAGAATAGTAGACGAGGTCGCGCTGGACCCCCAGGAGACCGCCGTAATAGTGGTTGACATGCAGAACGACTTCGTCAAGCCCGGTGGCAAACTCGTAGTACCCACCGCGGCCCAGACCATCGAGCCCATATCCCGCCTCCTCGGCCGGGCCAGGTCCAGCGGAGCCCGCGTCTTCTACACCAAGGACACCCACTATCCCGGGGACCCCGAGTTCGAGATATGGGGGGAGCACGTCCTCAGGGGCACGTGGGGGTGGGAGATCGTCGAGGAGCTGGCGCCCAGGGAGGGTGACATAGTTGTGGAGAAGACCCGTTACGACGGGTTCTACGGGACCCCCTTGGAGGACCTCCTCAGGGTATATGGGGTGCGGCACGTGGTCGTTGTGGGAACAGTTGCGAACATATGCGTCCTCCACACGGCAGCCAGCGCCGCCCTGCGCTGGTACAGGGTCGTGGTCCCCCTCGACGGCATCAGCGCGTTGAACGATTTCGACTACATGGCCGCCCTAAGGCAGATAGACTTCCTCTACAGGGGCACCCTAGTCAAGAGCGTGGATGGAATAAAGTTCGAGAAGCCAAAGAAAACAGAGGGCGAGACCCCCATAGTCTGAGGCCCCCAAGATGACACGAAGGACACTCGGACCTCTGATCCCCCCAGACAGGGCCCTCGGGAAGATATTGCATCAAACCCGGGTAGAGCTAAGGGAGCTAGAGCTGGAGACAACCAGGGCCAGGAACCACGTAGCCTCCCGGGATATAAAGGCTCCCCAGGGGGTGCCCCCTTGGCCCAAGGCTGGCCTCGACGGCTACGCAGTGAGGTCAGATGAGACACCCGGCCGCCTTAGGAAGATAAGTCTCCCACTCCACAGGGACCCCCAAACACCTCCTCCCAAGCTCCCCCCAGGTCACGCAGCCTACGTGGCCACCGGGGCCTACCTACCAGTAGGGGCCGACGCCTTGGCTCCCCTGGAGATAGTGGATGATGAAGGTAGCCACATTAGCGTTCCCCGGCTCGACAGGTGGCGCAACATAGACCCCCCCTCCAGCCTAGTGGGGTCAGGAGAGATTCTTTTGGAAAAGGGCTCCCTGCTCACACCTCCCCGTATAGCTGGCCTCATGGAAGCTGGAGTGGATAGGCTCTGGGTGTGGGAGAGGCTCCGGATCGCCTATGGGGTCGCGGGCGCCGTTCCTGATGGGGATTATGGTCGCCCGGCCAGCCTACCTAGGGACACCACGGGGCCTCTACTCTCATGGCTCCTGGGCAAACTATCCTGGGTTGAACCCCAGTTTCTCGGAGCCTACGGGGAGCCCTTAGAGGCTGCACGCGAGGTGGCCCACATGGTCCTGGAGAAGGGTTATCACGTGGGCATTCTTGCGGGTAG
>JALWDA010000153.1 GCA_027014955.1 Desulfurococcales archaeon
GAATAATTGTGTTTATAAGAAGACGCTTGGGCACGCGGCCTCCCCCAGGAGCCCGCAGCCCGCCCGGGAGGGCGCCCCCCAGGGGCCTCCTCCCCCCGGTGACCCGTGAACGCCGACGTCCGGGGTTAGGTTGCTCCCTTCCGGGCCTGGCCGGGTTCCCCCGGTGAAGGCGGTTCGCACCCGCCCTCCGGCGGGCCGACCGCCACCGCCGGCCCCACGGGGCGGGGTTCATTGGCGCCCGCTGGGACCCTTCCCGGGGGACTGTAGGCCCCTGGGGGATTACTGGCCCCCGCGTTGCGCCCGGTTTCGGGTGTGGGGGAGGGCGAGCCCCCCGGCCCTTCCCGCGTGCCCATGGTTCTTGTTTGTCGGGGGTGTTTTTAACGGTTGTCGCGTTGGGGTTTAGGGGGGTGTTAGGGCCCTGTTTTTCAAGAAGTTCTTAACGCGGGCCGCGTACTCCCTGGGGGCGTCTATGTGGGTGAGGTGACGGGCCCGGGGGATCACCTCTAGCTGGGCGCCCTCAATGAGGAGTGCGAGCCTACGGGCCTCGCTGGGAGGGGTTATGGGGTCCTCCTCCCCCACAATGACCAGGGTGGGGGCCCTGGTCCACGCTGCCTCTGCCTCCAGGTCCTCCTCCTCGAGCCTCTCCGCAACGCCAAGAATGTAGTCCCGTGGCCCGGTCAAGACTCCCCCCATGGCGTTAGGTTGCCTGCCCAGGGCCTCCATCCTGTAGGAGAGCCTGGATAGTATCAAACGCGTGGCCTCAGGGTCCCCCTCCAGGGCCCGGGCCAGTAGCTCCCGGTTTATCCTCACACGGGGCGCCGTATTGGAGAGCACGAGCGCCCTTGTTCTACGGGGGTGGAGGCTGTGGAAGCGAAGGGCCACCATACCCCCCATGCTCGAGCCTATGAGCACCGCCTCCTCCAGTCCCAGGTCGTCCAACACGGCCTTGACGTCCCGGGCGAACTCGGTGAGCCCAGGTATGGTTGGGGGTCTCTGGGAGAGGCCAAAACCCCTGAGGTCCAGGGCCACCATACGGAGACCCAGGTCCCCCAGCTCCTGCATGACGGGGCCCCAGGCCTCCAGCCTCCCCCCGAGCCCGTGTATGAAGAGCACAGGAGGGTCTCCGCCCTCCCGGGTGTAAGCGTACCTTATCCGGAGCCCGTCGGAGACGGCGTAGCCTGTGGAAAGCAACCTGGGGTCACCCCATGTTGTGGTAGTGTGGGCAACCTTATTTTGCTCCAGCGCTTAAGGGTACTCGGGAGAGGCGTAGCGGTATGACAGCTGGGCGCCTCCGGTTAATGGCTATAGCTGTTGCTGTGGTAATAATACTGGGCCTCTCCCTGGTCCTCTGGAGGACAACCACGTCACCCAAGCCCCCCGAGACCCTTCCCGACGGCTCCGCCATCGTGTCTGAGAAAAGGGGGCCCGGTGCCCTAGAGGTGTTTGAGAGGCTCTCACCTGGCTTGGGTGGACTGCTGGGTTCGAGTGTAAAGGAACCCGTGCTGGCCACCTACGAGAACGGGGCCTGGCTTTTCCAGGCCAACGCGGGGAAAGGATGCGGAGACCTCCTAGAGAGCATAGCCGAGCACCTCGGTGAGAACCAGGAGAACTCCCTGGTAACACAGGCCCTCAAAAGGCAAAAGGGGGAAGGGACCTACTATTTCGCGATAGGCAAGCTCGACTCCAGCGTCCACGTGTTCTGGTGCCATGGGGGGAGCCTCGTTTGGCTGAGGGTTCCCGCGACCCTGCCCGCGGATGTAGTGGAGGGGCTCCTATCCAGCATGGAGCCCGACTAGATCCCCTAACGCGCGTCGGGCCTGCATTCTAGGAGGAGGTAGTCCCCGTAGGGGCCACGACTCCTCTTTCCAAGGGTTCTTGCTTCGAGGGAGAACCCCATGCCCGGGGCCCGCGTGACCAGGGTGTGGTACTCTCCCAGCTCTCCAATAGGGTCGGTCCCCGTGGCCTTGAGCACCTCCAGTACATGCTCCGCGTTGTCCCTGGCAACCCGGGTTCCCAGCAGCTTCGGGGGGCAGGGTGGGCGGCAGGCTATTATGATGAACTCTATGCCCGCCTCCACGGTCCTCCAGAACAGCTCCTCCGTCTCAGCGTTGTAGAGGGGCTCCAAGAGCTCTGCCCCGGCGAGCCCGGCGACCTCCTCGTGCCACCAGAGGTGGTCGTCCAGGAGCACGTCCCCAGCCACGAATAAGCTGACCCCCAGCCGCTCCAGGTGGGATGCCAGGACCCTCTTCTCCATCCCACGGGGGAGCTTCACTATGCTCATACTCAAACCCAGGCTACGGGCGAGGAGCTCCACGCAGGCCAGGTTCTCATAGTGGGGGCTGGGGAAGGGAAAGCTGGGCACTGTGAAGACCAGCCTCGCCTCCCCCCTGCCCGTCAGGGTTCTCGCGTGGGTTAGGGCCAGGAGGGAGTCCTTGCCCCCGCTGAAGGCCAGCCCAATCAACACTTCTCCCCAGATGGGCTTGGGGGGCAAGGGTTATCAACCTGTTGCCAGACGGGATAAAGGGGGCATATGGGCGAGGGAAATGACCTGTAGCGAGGAATGCAGGCAGCTGGGGGAAGAGCTGGCCCGGTTAGTAGCCGAGGCAGTGTTGGGGGAGGGATGTGACTGCCTCCTCTACTCGGGCGGGGTTGACACCAGCTTTGTGCTAGCCGCGGGAAGGGAGGCCGGGTGGAGGCCCCGCCTTGTGTCAACATTGTTCCCGGGCGCGGGTGACCGGGAGTTCGTGCTCAGCACGGTGGAGAGGGAGGCGCTTGACCACTTGGTTTTCCTCGCGTCCCCGGGCTCTCCGGGGATGGAGGAGTGTTTGGAGCGGGTCCTCCGCGTCCTAAGGACGATCGACCCCGTTGAGGTCGCCGCGGGGGTGGCGGCATGCCTTGCCCTGCGCCTCGCCCGGCAAGTTGGGTGCAGGTGCATAGCTACGGGTGACGCGGGGGACGAGCTCTTCTACGGCTATGATTTCCTGCTCGACAAGAGCGAGGAGTACCTGGGCAGGTGGCTCTCCTGGGTGCTGGATAAGGCCTCGTACAGTTCTAAGCCAATCGGGGAGAGCCTGGGGTTGAGGGTCCTGCACCCCCTCAACACACCGGGGGCCAAAAGGCTGGCAGTGGAAGCGCCCACGCGTTGCAAGATAGGGGCCTCGCCCCGGGGCGAGAGGGTGGGGAAGCTCCTCATGCGGTGCTATCTCGAGTCCCGAGGCTGGGGGAAAGTGGCCTGGAGGACCAAGACACCCATAACGAGAGGCAGTGGGGTGGACGCGCTGTTCACCCACTGGTCCACCCAAGTTGGCATATCAGAGGCCCTAGAGGTATGCAGGAGGGATGGCATCGTCTTGCCCTCCCTCAGCCACGCCTACCTCTACCGGAGGTACCGTTCGCTGGGACTCCCCCTTCCCTCGAGATGCCCCGAGGAGGCGCGCAGGTGCCCCCTATGTGGTACCTGTTTGACCGAGAGGGGCTACTGCAGGTTCTGCGGAGCGGTTGTCCTCGTAGATGGGGAGGTCTCCTTCCACGGGGGAGGTTCCCCAGTCTTGAACGAGGTTCGGGGAGCGTGTGGAGGAAGGATATGAGTTTTCCTATTCTCCATGTCCTGACCCTGTAAAGATTGTACAGTATTACTACACGTCTCGCATTCCCCTAACCTTTCATTTCCCTACCTACAGTGGGAATATTAACCACATACCCTTGTAAAGACGCCCTCTTACACGTAATTACCCTTTTATAAAGAGCAACCAGGTAGAGGAGAGAGTGTCCCACACAAGCCACAGGCCAAGGCCATAGTGGCGGGGTGGCAAGGATGTCCCGGGCAAGTAGAAGCACCAACACCCCTAAGGCAGCCGTTCAGAAGCTGAGCGCCCTAGAGCAGAAGGTCATCTCCCTCTACAAGCAGGGGCTACCCGTGAAAGAAATTGCCAGGATTACGGGTATAAGGAGCATGGCACGGCTCTACCGAATAATAAAGCGCCATGTAGAGCCCCGGAAGAGCAAGCGCAGGAAGTGGAGGCCCAGCCCTGAGGAGTTGCAGGAGCTCTGCCGACTACTGGGGCAGGGACTTAGCCTGTACCAGGTCTCCAAGCGCTTCGGCAGGAGCCCCAGCACGATCTGGCACTATTCTAGGAAGTATTGCACGCCCGGGTAGGGTTCCCGTTTTTTGCTCCACCCGGCCGGGGGCCTCCTTCCCCGAGTCCTGCTGACTTTTGGTCAATACCTGCCTCTAGGATCCCCCCTTGCTGTGCCCTCGGGTTTGGGGGATTTTTTGGTTTTTGTTGAAAAATATAATAGTGTTGAAACAAAATAAACACATGCAAAGCAAACCCACCCGAGGGAAAAAGTTATGGAGGTCTGCAGGGAGCCCACTGTGAGGAAGATTGTCGAGGCCGAGGAGGCGCTGGACAAGATACGCGACGGCAGCGTCGTGGCGATATCAGGGTTCAACATGAGTGTCGCCCCCATCCACCTCCTCGAGAGGCTCTTCAAGCTCTATCTCAAGACAGGCCACCCCCGGGACCTGTTCGTGATGAGCGACGCCTTCCCCGGGGCGCCGGGGAAGGGGCTGGACATGATAGCCCGCCTTATGCACGAGAGGGACGACACGGGGTTCATAAGGGGGGTCCTCCTCCCCTACCTGGGCTGGAGCCCCTGGCTTCAGAAGCTTGTCGCGGAGAACCGGATAGAGGCCTATACTTGGACCATCGGTGTGATGGCCTACTGGTTCAGGGAGGTGGGGAGCGGCCGGCCGGGGGTGCTCACCAAGGTGGGCATAGGGACTTTCGAGGACCCCCGTGACATGGGGGGCGCTCTCAACGAGCTGTCCCGCGAGAGGATGACAGCCCGGGTAGAAGTACTTGAGATCAACGGGGAGGAGTACCTCCTCTACACCGCCCCCAAGCCCGACGTGGCCCTCATAAGGGGGAGCACCGCGGACGAGAAGGGCAACCTGACCATGGAGGACGAGGCCGTCTACGGGACTGTTCTAAACATAGCCCAGGCGGCCAAGGCCATGCCCCGCAAGGGGCTGGTCATCGCCCAAGTACTAAGGATAGCCCGGTTCGGGAGCCTCAACCCCAAGCACGTGGTGGTCCCGGGGCCCCTGGTGGACCACGTGGTTATCGCTCCTCCCGAGAAGCATCCCCAGACCGACACTATCCAGTACGACCCCCGCATCAGCGGCCACATCATCCCCCCGCTGGACAAGTCCATGGTGGGCGTGATGGAACTAGGGCCCCGCAAGGTGGTGGCAAGGCGCATCCTAATGGCCCTCGCAGACATAATAAAGAGGGAGGGGAGGCCCATCATAGTGAACCTCGGCGTGGGCATCCCCAGCCAGGTCGCCCAGGTTGCCGTGGAGGAGGACATGCTGGACCTCATCGAGATAACCATCGAGTCCGGCCCCTGGGGCGGCATAGCCCTACATGGGCCCGACTTCGGCGCCAGCCTGGGCCCCTACGCCATTATAAGCATGCCCGACCAGTTCACCATCTACGAGGGAGGCATAATAGACGCGGCGAGCCTGGGATTCCTCCAAGTGGACCGGGCGGGCAACGTTAACGCGAGCATGCTCCCGGGGAGAATACCCGGGCCCGGGGGGTTCAGCGTCATAGCCTATGGGGCACCCCGCCTGCTCTTCGGCGGCCACTTCACGGCGGGCAAGCAGAGCATAAAAGTGGACCCCCGGGAGGGCAAGCTGGTAATTGAGAGGGACGGTCCCGTGACCAAGTTCGTGGAGCGGGTCTACAAGGTGTTCTTCAACAGCCGCCAGGCCCTCGAGCAGGACAAGGAGGTCCTCTACATAACCGAGAGAGCGGTGTTCAAACTCACCCCCCAGGGCCTAGAGCTCTCGGAGATAGCCCCAGGGGTCGACGTGGAGAGGGACATCCTGTCAAAGATGGAGTTCCAACCCATAGTCAAGGAACCCCAGACCATGGACCCCCGCCTCTTCAGGGAAAGGCCCATGAACCTCAAAACAGAAATCCTACAACATCTACGAGTCTAACAAATCTTTTCACAGGGCCTGTATGGCTATCTCATTATACGAATTATGGCATCATAAAGTTGTATCATCTGCTAGTGTAGTTACCCTAGTTTAGAGTGTAACTACTCCTAAGGTACACGTCTTAAAGTGATACAGCCCATAGTGGTCTATCCGTGTCTTCCATATACCAGGTTTCTCCACAGTTCTTATCACTGCCGGGCTCCTTCACGATAATCTTAAGCCCTGTATGGGTTCTGTTGAGGTCAATAACAATTTTCCACTCCCACGGAGTCAAGTATATCACCTTACCCTGATGGCCCTCGGCACGTTTTCATTTTGTACTAAATGCTTGATTTTATTATATTATAATCGAGAAGTTCTCAAGCCTTTCTATATAAGCTACATTGGCCTATCGGTTTTTATCCCTCGGAGGGTTCTATTTGAAGTGATGGGGATTCCACTGTATTCCTGGGAGTGTGGTGGTGCACGGGTTGTCGTCGGCGGAGAGGGTCTTGGACGAGATACTCGCGCGTGCGGAGGAGTCCAGTATCTTCACGGATAGGGATAAGCTCACACCCGATTATGTCCCGGAGAGCCTGCCCTTCAGGGAGGAGCAGGTGGCTAAGCTTGCGGGGATCCTGGTCCAGGTGCTCAGGGGCTATAGGGCGAACAATGTCTTCATATATGGCCTGACGGGCACGGGAAAGACGGCTGTGGCGAGGCTGGTCTCGGGGAGGATTAGCGAGAAGGCCCGGGAGCTGGGCCGGCCGGTTGACACGGTTTATGTGAACTGCAGGATGAGGGACACGGAGTACCGTGTGCTCGCGGACATCCTTGAGGCCCTGGGGAGGCCCGTGCCCTTCACGGGACTCAGCATATCAGAGCTTGAGTCAAGGCTCCGCCGTGTCCTCGAGGCCACGGGGAGGAGGCTGGTCATAGTCCTGGACGAGATAGACTACCTCCTCCGCAAGCAGGGGGACAACCTCCTCTACAGGCTCACCCGGATGAACAGCCACCTCCAGAGGGGCAGCGTCACCGTGGTGGGGATAACCAACGACATAAAGCTAGTGGAGAGCCTAGACCCCAGGGTGAAGAGTAGCCTAGGGGAGGAGGAGATAGTATTCCCCCCCTACAACGCCCCCCAGCTGAAGAGGATACTGGAGGAGAGGGCCCGCCTCGCCTTCAAGCCCGCGGTTCTAGAGGAAGGCGTCATAGACCTCTGCGCCGCCATAGCCGCGAGGGAGCACGGTGACGCGAGGAAGGCCCTGGACCTCCTGAGGACAGCGGGCGAGATAGCAGAGAGGGAGGGGAGCCCCAAGGTAACGGTCGAGCACGTGAAGAAGGCCCAGAGCCAGCTGGAGAGGGACCGGGTCTACGAGGTGGTCTCCACCCTCCCCCTCCACGCGAAGCTCGTGCTCCTCGCCGCGACCCGCGTCGCCACGGCGAGGGGCAGGGCGACCACGGGGGAGACCTACGCCGAGTACACCCGCCTCGCCCAGGCCCTGGGGCTGGAGCCCGTCACCGCGAGGAGGGCCACCGACATCATAAGCGAGCTCGACATGCTTGGCATACTCCACGCACGCGTAGTGAGCCGGGGCCGCTACGGGAAGACCAAGATGGTCACCCTCGCCGCCGACCGCCGCTCTATTGAAAACGCCCTCCGGGATGACGAGGTCCTCTCCCGACTCCTCCCCCCCTCCTAGGAGTAGGGAGAGTAGTGGTGAACCCAGTGGGCCACGCTGGAAGAGCCTTCCAGGACATCATCGGGCTGGACGACGGATACTTCCCCCACCCCAAACAGGGAGGACGGACCATACTAGCTGGCGTGGCCCTGGACGCGGAGCTCACCCCCCGGTCCACGGCCCTCACGTGGGTCACCGTAGACGGGACCGACGCTACAGAGAAGGCCGCGGAGGTTGTAAACAGGCTACTCGGAGACACAGTGGACCCTGGGACACCTCTGCCCGTGCTCCTCGACGGTGTGACCTACGCTGGGTTCAACTACGTGGACCCCTGGGCCCTAGAGGAGGCCTTGGGGGCCAGGGCCCGGGTGGTGGTCTACTTCCGCTGGCTACCTGACGCGGGGAGGGTGAGGGAGGCCCTCGAGAAGCACTTCCCCGACCATAGGGTTAGGTGGAGCGTCATCAGCGGTGTTATCAGGGGGGCCCAGAGCCTTATAGTGGGCGGGATGCGGGTCCACGCCTTCGCCCCGAGCATGGGGTGGGATGAGGTTGTTGGCCTCATTGTCAATTCTTGCATCCGGGGGGCTCAGCCCGAGCCCCTCCGGTTGGCCCACATGGTCGCGAGTGGGGTTGCCAGGGCGCTGGGCTCCGGGGGTCCTGGGGGGCCTACTCTCGGCCGTTCTTGAGGAGGTAGAGCTTTTCCTCGAGGAGGCTTATGCTCTTTCGGTACATGAGGCTCCCGTAGGGGGTGAGCTGGAATCTTATGGGGAAGTCGTCTGTTCTCTTTATGAGCCCCTCCTTCTCCATGCGGTAGAGGACGGTGTATAGTGTTATGGTTGATACGGGTATGCCGTAGTCGTTCTTGAGGCTCCGGCGTATCTCGGAGACGCTGCGGGGGCCTTCCGAGAGTATGCGTGATATGTAGAGCCATAGGCTCTCTATCTCTATCTTTCTCTTGAACTTGCTGTACGCGTCCTTGCGTGCCTCTGTTTGGGACAAGTCTATCCCCTCCCAGGGGGTTTACAGTATATACTATTTTTTAACATTGTTAATATATATTTTTAAGAAACTTAATTATCCCCTCAAAACAACCCCGGGTAGCCCAACACAGAAACACTCAGCTGAGCGTGATGTGTGGGGTGAAGAAGGGGAGCCCAAAGACAACGCTGTGATGCGAGGTTGGGTCAGAGGGCCGCTTCCCCTCCCCCCTCCTCCACCGTTTCCAGGAGCTTGAGCCTCTCCACGTCAACCCTAACACCAAGGCCCGGCTCGCGGGGGAGCCTCCTCCTGCCCCCACCCAGGTGATCCACTCCTCCCGAGACGGGGTCCCATTGGAGGCTCAGGTCGCTGTCCAGGTCAATGTAGCGT
Source organism: Desulfurococcales archaeon (assembly GCA_027014955.1). Classification (GTDB taxonomy): domain Archaea; phylum Thermoproteota; class Thermoprotei_A; order Sulfolobales; family Fervidicoccaceae; genus JALTXS01. The sequence continues at coordinate 9,040 of JALWDA010000153.1, forward strand.
ATGTTCTCCGATAGGCCCACGAGGTGCGCTGCCGCGGTTATTCCTAGGCGGGTCTCGACCATGCATCCTATCATGTTGGCCACGCCGGCGGCCTCGCTTATCCTGGTTATGGAGAAGCCCTCTAGGATGCCCCCCGCCTTTGTTATCTTGATGTTAATAACGTCCGCCGCGCCTAGGCTCACCGCCTCCAGAGCGTCCCGGGCCGTGTGGACGCTCTCGTCGAGGGCTATGGGTATCTCGGTCTGCCTCCTGAGCTCCGCGTGTTCCCTTAGCATCCAGTGGGGGAGGGGCTGCTCTATGAGCTGGACCTCGTATCTCTCCAGCCTCCTCGCGGCCCGGAGGGCCTGCTTGGGGCTCCAGCCCTGGTTGGCGTCCACCCTTATCACGACCCCGTAGCCCAGGGCCTCGCGGAGGGCCCTTATCTTCTCCACGTCACGGTCGGGGTCCTCTCCCACCTTTATCTTCAGCTCCCGGAACCCCCTCTCCACATAGTACCGGGCGTCCTCTATGGTCTCGGGGATACTCTTTATCCCAATGGTCATGTCCGTCACGAACTCCCCCCGGGCTCCTCCCAGGCAGCGGTACACGGGCTGGCCCCGCTCCTTGCACCAGAGGTCCAGGAAGGCCATCTCAATCGCAGCCTTAGCGTCACCGTTTCCCAGGAGGCTTGTCTGGAGCACCCTGTGGAGCTCCAGGGGCTCCAGCTCCCTCCCCAGGATGAGGCCCGCGAGGTGCCTGAGGGCCTCCCTGCTCGTCCCCAGCGTGGTGCCCAGGATACGCGCGGCTGGGTTGGCCTCTCCCCAGCCGGATTCCCCGTTTTCGCCCACCAGCTCCACCATGAGGCCGCTGGAG
>JALWDA010000154.1 GCA_027014955.1 Desulfurococcales archaeon
GGCCAGTACCTTCTCAGGGGCCCTCTTAGCGTGGCGGGGCGGGTGGGTATCCGTAAGCCTTGAAAGGGGGAACTCCCGGGGCCGTGACAGGAGGCTGTCCAGGCTGCCATCCATGAGAACGACCATGTCACGCCCCACTATAGAGTGGGCGGCGGCCCTCAGCTCAAGTGCCTGGCGGTAGAGTACTATTCGGGACTCCCCCTCGTCCGGGGGGATGACAAGGCCCGCCTCCACGAAGGGCCTAACCTCGCTCGCCGCGTAGTCCCCCCTCTGGCTCCGGGTGAAAACCACGGCAGCTGCGGTTGCGGCGAACACGTCCCCCACCAGGAGCTTCTCGTGGACGTTGCCCCCGTCCACCCCCACTATCGTGGGGTATAGTGGGGCGCCTTGGCCCTGCCCCAGCCTCTCCCAGCCCAGCTCCCTCAGCCGGGGCACCGCGTGTGGGGGAAGCTGGGGTGCTCCCCGCTTCTCCAGATCCTCGAGGAAGGCTCTTCTGATAAAAGTTGAGAAGTAGCTCAACCCCTTCCCCCATGTCCGTGGAGAAGTAGTCCTTCAAGGAATATCGGAGGGGGCTTTATAAATTCGTGTCTCCCACATTTGTGGGGGTATGTCTAGCGTAGGTGATAACACCGTGAAGGTGATACTCTCCCGTATATGGGGAGAGTGGCTAAGAACACGTCCCGTCTAACAGTACGTGACTACGTCTATCTGGCCTCCGCTTCAGGGCAGGGTTTCACGCGACGGCTTGGGCTTTCCTGAGCACCTCTTCGGGGGCTTTCCTGTGTGCTATGACGTCTATTATGTCCTCGGGGGTCACCTTGTCCCTCTCGACGTCCAGGACCTTCCTCCCGTGGTCCAGCACGACTATCCTGTCCGCCACGGAGTAGACGTGGTAGATGTTGTGGGATATTAGTATGCTGCTCACGCCCCTCGACTTGAGCTGTGTTACGTATTCCAGCACCTTCTCGGTCTCCTTGACGGAGAGGGCGGAGGTGGGCTCGTCGAGTATTACCAGCTTGGCGCCGAAGTGCACCGCCCGCGCGATGGCTATGGACTGCCTCTCGCCCCCCGAGAGGACGCCGACCTCTATCTCGGGGTCCCTCCTCTTAATACCTATCTCCTCCAGGAGCTTCGCGGCGGTCTCCTTCATCAGGGCCCTGTCCAGGACCCTGAAGGGGCCTATCCTACGCGTGGCCTCGCGGTTTAGGAAGAGGTTGCGGTAGACGCTCAGGTAGGGGACCAGGGCCATGTCCTGGTAGACTATCTCTATCCCAGCCCTCCGGGCCTCAGCGGGGCTCTTGAACACCACCCTCCGGCCCTCGAAGTACATCTCCCCCTCGTCGGGCTGGTGGTAGCCCACTATTATCTTGGCCAGGGTGGACTTGCCCGCACCGTTGTCCCCCACCAGGCCCACGGCCTCTCCCCGGCCGACCCTGAAGTCCACCCTGTCCAGGGCCACGACGGGGCCGAACCTCTTGGTGATGCCCCTCATATCAAGCAGGGGTGTGCTAGACACGTCTCCCCACCCTCAGGTTGATTATCCCTACTACTATCAGGAGGAGGCCCACGAACCCGATGTACCAGTACGCGGGAGCCCCGGCTAGCACGAGGCCCACCCTTATCTCCCCCACCAGGAAGGCGGCGAGGGCCGCGCCGAGTATGGTCCCCACGCCCCCGGCGAGGGAGCACCCTCCTATCACAGCGGATGCTATGGCCTCCAGCTCCATGCCCACCCCCGCGGTGGGCTCGACTATCTTGAACCGGGACATTGCTATGAGCCCCGCGAGGGCCGCGAGGGTCCCGCTTATCACGAAGTTTATCGTCTTGACCCGGGCCACGTTGACGCCCAGGGCCCGGGCGGTGGCGGGGCTCCCCCCCACGGCCTGGACCCAGTTGCCGTAGGGGGTCCAGTTGAGTATGAAGTGGAAGAGGAGCGCCAGGCCCAGGAACCAGAGGGCGGATATCCTCAGGTCGCCTATTATGGGCTTGGAGAATATCCACAGCCACTCGACGTCCGCCTCGAGCCTCATGGGGAAGCCCCCCGTGACGGCGAGCATGACTCCCCTAATCACCCACATGACGCCGAGCGTGACTATGAAGGAGGGTATCCTCCCCAGTATCGTCACCATGGCGTTCACGAGGCCCACGAGAGCCCCCAGCCCCAGTGCTGCGAGGACCGCCACGGGGAAGGGGGCCCCCGCGTTGAGGAGCCATATGGCGAGCATGGGGGCGACGGCGAAGACCGCTCCCACGGAGAGGTCGAACTCCCCCGCTATCATGAGGAAGGCTATCCCGATTGCTATTATCCCCAGCTCCGCGGCGATGGAGGCTATGCTGGCCAGGCTGTTGAGGGAGAGGAAGTTGCTGTTGAGCTGGTAGAACACAGCGGCGAGTATGAGTATCGAGGACACTACGCCGAGTTCCCTGTACCTGTACAGGAGCCTGTAGGCCAGGTCGCTTGCAGCGCCCTTTGGCACGCGTGGTCACCCCAGCCTGGTGTTGGGGAGCCGCCGGGGAGAAGGCGGTGTTATGTAACGTATACTGTGCGTATACTGTGGTAACCGTTTGTTTGGTGGAGTGGGTAAAAAACGGGGGTTGGGGGCTAGGCTCCGCCCGTCTTCTGTATCTGCTTCTCGACAACGCCGAGGAGGTCCTTGTTTATAATCGTGGGCCCGGTGGGCACCTGCTCGGGGGGCACTATGCCGTACTCGACGTACAGGTACATGAAGACCACGGGAAGGAAGCCCTGGGCGAAGGGCTGCTGGCTCACCGCGGCTATGACCAGGTCGTTCTGTATGCCGTTGAGTATCTTGTCGTCAAGGTCCACTGTCGCGACGTAGACCTTGCCCTTGAGGCCCTCGTCCTCTATCAGCTGCATCGCTGGGTGGGCGCCGAGGGGGCCTAGGGTGAATATGACCTCCACGTCAGGGTTGGCCTGGAGGTAGGACTTCATGGCCTCGTAGGCCTTGGTGGTGTCGGTGGTTATGTCGAGCTTCTCGGGCACGTAGTCGGCGCCCGCGTCCTTGAAGGCGTCCTGTATGCCCTTGGCCCTCATCTCCAGGCCGACGTGGCCCACCTCGTGTATGCCCACGAAGGCGTTCTTGGGGAGCCTGGCGTAC
>JALWDA010000155.1 GCA_027014955.1 Desulfurococcales archaeon
GAGTACGACGACCCCCGGGGCTGGTGGGGCAAGCTGGGACTGGGCGACATAGTTCGCCTGCGCTCCTACATGGTCTCGGGAGTCACCCGGGTTGAGGCCACTGACCCGTGGAGGCTCTACGAGAAAGAGTATGGCCTCGCAGCCCTCAGCGAGAAACCGGTGGCAACCAGCATGTCCCTCGAGAAGCCCCCCCGGCCCAACCTTGTATTCGACGATGTCAACAAGCCCCTGGGCCCCACGGCCCGTATGAGGGAGGCCAGGCTGGAGGACAACCCCCGGCTCCCCCGTGTGCTCGAGAGGCTAGTGTGGGACGACCTCAGGGCCAGGGACGCCGTTGTTGAGGCCCATGCGAGGGGCCTTGACGTCTACACCATTGTCAGGGCCCTTAGCCTCGGCTTCCTGGGGAGGAGCAGGCAGCGCCGCCTCGTGCCTACGCGTTGGGCCATAACCGCTGTTGACGACATGCTCGCGCAGAGCCTCCTGCGTGCGGTGAACAGGTACAGCCCCCTGGGCTCCCCGGAGGTCTACGAGGCGGAGTACCTGTACAACAGGTTCCTGGTAATACTGCTTCCCGGAGGCTACAGGGGCCTTTGGGTGGAGGTTTGGCACCCCAAGGGCGTCTGGACCCCTGGTGCCTCTCAGCCCCTTGTCTTCGAAGCAAGGGAGAACCCCCATGGGGTCATAAGTCCCCCTGACGGGGGATACTCAGCGGCCCGGCTTCCCGTGGTGGAGCATCTCTACAGGAGAAGGCGTAGGGCAGCGGTCGTCATAGTGAGGGAGATACTGCCCGGCTACATAGTGCCCCTTGGAAACTGGCACATAAGGGAGACTGTGAGGAGGGCCCTCGAGAACCGGCCCCAGAGGCCCGGCGATGCGGAGGAAGTGGTGGCTAGGGTGAGGGAATGGCTCTCCCCCGGCCCCCACGTGGAGCGGGTGGCGAGGAGCCTGGGGAGGTTCCTGGGACAGAGGCTGCTTGACGAATACGTTTATTAGAAGCCCCCCAGTTAGACCCCTGGGCAGGGGAGGGTGGTTCGCGTTGAGCTTGCCTGTGCTGGTGGAGCTCTTCCGGGAGCTCAACAGGACCGAGGCGAGGGCACTCGCGGCCGCGATGCTGGGGGTCTCGCTGGCGCTTTCGCCCAAGTTTGGCGTCTACGGTATCGTAAGCGTGCTCATAGGGTTCATTGTCCACGAGATGGCGCACCGACAGACTGCGCGGGGCCTGGGGTGTGCCAGCAGGTTCATGCTGGATCCCTTCGGCTATGCTCTGACCCTGGTGTCAACCCTCCTGCCCATAGCCTTCCTCGCCCCCGGGTACGTGGGTATAAGCTGCTGGGGGGTCCTCATAGGGCCCCGGGAGAGCCTGAGGATAAGCGCCTCGGGGCCCGCCACTAACATAGTGATGGCCCTGCTCGCCTTCCTACTACTCAAAGCCGGGTTCTTTCACCCCTTCCTCTACGTATTCGCGGTTATCAACAGCTGGCTCGCCCTCTTCAACCTAATCCCCCTGGGCCCCCTGGACGGGGCCAAGATACTTAGGGCCAGTCCCCCAACTTGGTTCGCCATGGTGGCGGTGAGCGCTGTACTCTACCTGGCCCTCTAGCCCCCAGGGTGTCGTCACATTATTATTGCCACGGGGTGCAAAAGAACACCCGTGTGCCCCCCGTGGCAGCGGGTGGTGGGGGTGTTCTAACGGGATATGGCCGCAATCATACCCGTTCCCGAAGAGCCTGTAATGGGGGTCACCCTGGCCCTCTCAACTATCCTTGTCCTCATCCTCGTCCTCCCCTTCAAGGTGAGGGTTGTTGAGGAGAACCTTGAGTATTTTTTCTTCGCCATGGGCCTGGTAGCGGTTGGCGTTATATATGGGCTGGGTCTCGCGGGTACTGAGGAGGTTAAGGAGATCTTCAAGCTGGCCTCGAGGACCCCTGTCATGATAGGCGGCATGCCCATAGGGATAACTCAGGTGGTCCTCATCGCGGGCCTCTTCTTCTACTTCATGGGGGACAGGGTGTACAGGGGGATAAACAGGCTGCTCTTCAAGATAGGCTTCCCCCTCTTCGCCTTCATCATAGTGGTAACGCTGGGCCTTGTATCCAGCATCATCTCGGTCATAGTCACGGCTGTGATACTCTCGGAGATAATAAGCGCCCTCCCCCTGAAAAGGGAGCAGAAGATAGAACTGGCCGTAATAGCCGCCTTCGCAGTGGGCCTAGGGGCAGCTCTAACGCCCGTTGGCGAGCCCCTCTCAACAATAGCCATCTCGAAGCTGAGCGGCCCCCCCTACTACGCTGACTTCACGTTCCTGCTCAGAATAATAGGCCACCTGGTGATACCCGGGGTCATCGTCCTGGGCGTCTACGCCTGGTACAAAATGAGGAAGTACGCCCCCGACCCCAGCCTCGCCGGGAAGACGGCGCCTGAGACAGGGCGACAGAGCCTCCGGATGGTGATTGAGAGGGCGGTTAAGGTCTACCTTTTCGTAGCCGCGCTGGAGATGCTGGGCGCGAGCTTCACACCTCTCATCTACTGGTACCTCTCAAAGCTACCCGGCTGGGCTCTCTACTGGATAAACATGGTCTCGGCGGTACTGGACAACGCAACGTTGACTGCAGCAGAGATAGCTCCCTTCCTGGACCTCCTCCAGATAAAAAGCGCCCTAATGTCACTCCTCATATCAGGGGGCATGCTGATACCCGGCAACGTGCCCAACATCGTGCTGGCGGGTAGGCTGGGCATAAAGAGCAAGGAGTGGGCCCGGGTGGGCGTCCCCATAGGCCTGGTCCTCCTCATGGTATACTTCGTACTCGTGGAGGTGCTCAAGCTTTGACCGGGAAGCCAAGCTTCGAAAGGGCCCTCCTCCCACTCGACCTATCGAAGGAGGCCCGCAGGGTCGTCCACTACGCGGAAATGTACAAGGCCATGGGGGTCAGGAGAGCCTACCTCCTCCACGTTCTTGACCAGAGCCTCCTCGAGCACGTAATAGCAGGCTACGACCCCCATCGGCTCGTTGAGGAGCACAGCAGGGAAGCCGTGAGGAGACTCGAGGAGGTCGCGGAGGAGCTAAGGGAAGCGGGGCTTGAGGCAGAGGTACTCCCTGTTAAAGCGGGTCATGTGGCGAGGGTTATAGCCGACACAGCTAGGGAGCTGGGTGTGGGCCTCACCATTATGACTGACCGGGGCCAGGGGTTTTTCAGGATAAAGCTCCTCGGGAGCACGGTGGAGGAGTACGCCAACACCTGTGCTACCCCCCTCCTAGTGGTAAAGACCCGGTTCCAAGAACGCCACGTGACGAAAATACTACTCGCACTATCCTTTGCGGACAAGGAGCTTGATAGAACCCTGCTAGCTCACGCCCAGTTCCTTCACGAGAAGACAGGCGCCAGCATAACCGTGCTACACGTAGTGGAAGAGGGAGACGAAGCCCGTGCTAGGGAGGTGCTGGGGGACACGGCGCTGGCCTACAGCCTTGGAGAACCCCGCCTAGTGGTGGAGAAGGGCAGGCCATACAGGGTGATCCTAGAGTGGGTGGAGAAGACACGGCCCGACCTCCTCATGATAGGGAACGACGAGTGCATGGGGAGAGACCCCGGGGAGCATGGCGTTTTCCAGGGCTCGGTGTCCGACATCCTCCTTAAGAGAAGCCCTGTGCACGTGCTGGTCGTGCCCAAGCCGTAACAGGCCCGCGGCCCTCTCTCTCATCATCTCCCAGCACCTCTACGACCTCCCCCCTCAGGTCAAAGAAGGTTGCATCAACGATTCTCACCCTAACCCAGCTACCCAGGCCAGCACCCTCCCTCCTCCTAATCACTACGCTGTTATAGTTATCCAACCTGGCTGTGAGGCTATCCCTCCCCAAGACCCCCTCCTCAACAACAACCGCGGTCAGGAGGCGGCCTATATAGGCCCTGTTATACTCCAGCCCGATGCGCGCGTAGACCTCCATAAGCCGGCGGCTCCTCTCCTTCTTCACGGGCTCGGGGACCTGGGGAAGCCTAGCGGAGCGCGTAAAGGGTCGGGGGGTGTACTGGGCCAGGTGTATGCGCTCGAAGCGCAGCCTCTCGACAAGCTTAACCGTGTTCTGGAAGGCCTCCTCGTCCTCGCCCGGGTGGCCCACTATTATGTCGGTAGCAAGATAGAGGCCCTCAAGCTCCGCCCTCGCCTGGGCCACCATCTCCTCGTACTCCTCCACGGTGTATCTTCGGTTCATTATCCTGAGCACCCGGTTGTCCCCCGACTGCACGGGGAGGTGGAGGAACTTGTAGACACGCTGGTCCCTCATCAGGGGGAGCAGCCGGTCCATGACCTTCCCAAAGAGCTCTGGCGTCATCATGCCGAGTCTTATCCTATAGTCTCCCTCTACGCGTGACAGTATTTCCTCGAGCAGGTCGGGCAACAGGGGCCTTCCAGCCAGATCGTATCCGTAGGCGGCCAGGTCCTGGCCCGTTAGCTGGATCTCGACTACGCCCTTGGATACAAGGTCCCTTACCACCTCAACAACCCTGCGGGGCCTCCTGCTCAGGAGCCTCCTCCGGGCCTTGACGGTGAGGCAGAAGGAGCAGTCGCCCAGGCACCCGTCCACCAGGGGGATGGTAGCTATAACCCCTAGGTGGTAGTGGGGTACCAGCTCCCTCTTTGCCAAGCTGGGCTCCAGGAAAGCCCTGGGCGCCGGGGAGGACACCGCCTCTACTATACGGTCGACGCTCTCTGTGCCCACGACGCTGGCGTGGGGTGCAAGCTTCTTCACGGTGAAGGGCTGCGCGGTCGCCATACACCCTGCGACCACGAGCCTCTTGTCCGAAAGGCCCTGGAGGCGCTTGGCTATCCTCTCTTCCGTGTCCCTCCTCACCGTGCACGTGTTCACCACTACTACGTCGGCTTCCTCCTCGTCCTCAACAATGGTATAGCCGGCTTCCCTGAGAAGCTGGGCCATGAGCATGGAGTCGCCCCTGTTCAGGGCGCAGCCGTATGTCTCAATGTAGACCCTGGCGGTCAACGCCCTCCCTCTCCACTATGAACCTCTTCAGGAGCAGTGCAACCTTGTCCGCAAGCCTGCTCCTATCCTCGCCCGGGGTGCCTATATAGTAAACGTATATGATGGGGACCGCCCCCATCTTGCGTATGCTATCAATAAAAACCGATACGCGCTCGATGGGGTGGAGAACCCCGTCCACGTCTATCAGAGGCTCCCCCGCACCCCCGCTGGATATGGGTGGATTAATGAAGACACGCACCCTGGGCCCCTGCGGGTCCAGGTTCCTGTTAATATAATCCTCAAGCTCGTCCGCCAAGCCATCTAGCCCTCCCTCAGTGTAACGGGCCATCTCCATGAGCCTTCTCAAAAAATCCATCCCCCCCTCTATATCCGCCTTCCCTCCCCCAGCGGAGGCGAGCTTGAGGAGGAGCGACTCCTGCCTCTTGTACAAGGAGTGTAGGGGCGGGGACCTCTCAACAAGCCCCCGGGCCCATAGCTGTAATTCTGCGCTACCTGTGTTCCTAGCGATTCTAATGATTGTGTCTATAAGCGAGTCGTCAATCCTCTGCCCATATCGGGTCGCGTACCTCCATATGCTGGAGGAGGTGAACAGGTCCCAGAAGCTAGAAGGCGGGTTGGGGAGGAGTCCTGTAAGCCTCCTCTTAACACGACCCCACTCCTCGGCCAGCCTCCTAAGAGTCTCCTCATAGGTGAGCTCGAGAGCGCCCACCTTGTGGTGCAGGTAGACCCACTTGTACATCATGTACCGGGAATAGTAGAGCTCCTCGAGGTTCGAGAGGAGCTTAACGGGTGCCGTTATGCGTATCCTGCCCCGGTAGTGCCTAACGGATAGCCCCGTCGCAAGCCGCATGACATCGTAGTGGCCGTAGGTGGCGCCTGTGTTATGGGCGTCGCGGAGAAGATAGTCCATGCGGTCCACATCAGTGACGCGGCCTGATATCATTGCTCGAGCCACGTTTATAGCCAGGTCGGTAAACGCCCTCTTCCAGCGGCCATCGCTCTTGCCGCACAGGCTCTCCTTGACACCACTCATAACCTCACGCGCAAGGGGATAGCGGGAGAGGCCAAGATCCCTTGAGAGCCTCTCTATTAGGATACAGGTGACGTACTCATGCAGCTTGAGGCCCGCCGCCCGGGCCCCCTCAACCTCGCGAGAGACAGCATCGGGTAAGCCCCCCCGCTCGTGCTCTTTCTCGATAACCCTCTCGGTCGCGTGGCTGTAGGGCAGGTGGCCGAGGTCGTGCAACAGGGCCTGTAGGCGCGCCAGCTGGACGAACGCGTCGTAGTGGCTCTCCGTGTTCTTCTTCAGAAGCTCCTTTATGATGCCCCGGCTGTTCTCCATGAACGAGAGTGCCATTGTGTGGGCTATGTGCATGCTGCCTAGCGAGTGCTCGAACCGCGTGTGCTTCGCCTGGGGGTAGACCAGGTAGGTGAATCCCAGCTGTTTTATCCCATGGAGCCTTAGGAAGATGGGGTGTTGTATAATCCTGTACTCGAGCTCGTTGACGGGTATGAGGCCGTGCACGGGGTCCTTGAAGGTGGCGCGGAGCCTGTAGAGCCCTATCGTCGAGCCTCTAGCCATGCCGGTGCACCACTCGGCGCTTGGGGGCGGGCTCGCATATGATAGTGTATTATCCTGGGCAATTAATGATAAAGTTGACCACGTTGTCGGGCTGATGGGAGGAAAACGTAATAACCCTAAAAACACAAGCCATACCCCAGGCCATCCCAGTCCACCCTTCTAAGCCTGTGAGGAGGAATCCGGGATCTGATCCCTGGTGGGACTGATGATGATTTTTAACTTCGCCGAGGCCGCCTACAGACGGGTGGGAGGCTGAGTTCTTGAAGCCCCACATAGTTTATGTCAACGAGTGCCCGAACTGCGGGTGGCACGTTGATGACGATAGGCTCGAGAAGGGCCTGGTTTGCAGAAGGTGCCTCCCAGACTACGAGGAACCCGCCTCTCCCCGGGAGCTTCTGGAGATTCTAGCCAAGAGGGGCCGCCTAGACCGTCTTGAGAAGTACCGGGTGATGGAGGAGCTTCTGGAGTCCTTCGAATCCTTCTTCAGAGAGTGCGTGGGCAGCCCCCCCTGGAGCGCTCAGAGGACCTGGGCCCGGAGGGTCTTCCTCGGGAAGAGCTTCTCCATCATAGCCCCAACCGGCGTGGGGAAGACGGTTTTTGGTATAATCACTGCCCTGTTCCTCGCCAGCAGGGGGCACAGGTCCCTCATAGTCCTCCCCACCACCCCCCTCGTGCTCCAGGTGTGGGAGAAGGCGCGGACCTTCATGGAAAAGACCAGGCTGGACTCCACAGTTGTTGCCATTCATTCCCGGATGAAGTCCAGGGAGAGGAGGGAGGCGCAGGAGGCCCTCGAAGAGGGCAGGGTGAGCGTGCTGATAACTACGAGCAGGTTTCTCATAAACAACGCCCAGAGGCTCGCGCGGATGGGCTTCCGCTTCGTGTTCGTGGACGACGTCGACGCGGTCCTCAAAAGCGGCAAGAGCATAACGGCGCTCCTCACAGCACTTGGTTTCACGGAGAAGGACATGGAGTACGCCCAGAGAGCCATAGTGCTGAGGCGCAGGATAGCCCAGGCCTCCGAGATGCCCCGGGGTTCGGAGGAGAGGAGGAAGAGACTCCAGGAGCTCTCCCAGGAGCTTGCCAGCACTACCAGGTGGCTCGAGGAGAGGAGGCGTGAGCTGGGCGTCTCACTTGTGGTCAGCAGCGCCACGGGGAGGCCCCGGGGGCCCAAGGTGCTCCTCTTTAGGGAGCTACTGGGATTCCAGGCGGGTAGCAGGGGGGAGCAGCTGCGCAGGATAGTAGACTCCTACTATAACATCCGGGAGGAGTCCATGGAGGAGGCCGTCTACAGGCTGGTCAGGCTCCTCGGGGACGGTGGCCTGGTCTTCGTGCCCGTTGACAAGGGGGTTGACTATGCGGAGAGCCTCGCCTCTTTCTTGAGGGAGAAGGGAGTATCGGCGGAGGCCTTCCACTCTAAGAACCCCCTTGCTTTGAACAGGTTCGTTGCGGGCGAGACGAGTATCCTAGTTGGAGTCGCCGTTTACTATGGGGTCATGGTCAGGGGGCTTGACTACCCTTGGAGGATAAGGTACGCGGTCTTCACGGGGGTCCCGAGGTTCAGGTTCTCGGTGCGCTTCGAGGACCCCCATCCTACCAATGTCTTCCGCATGCTCTCAATACTAGTTAACAATGCCCCGAAGGACGTGGCAGAGAGGGCCCGGGCCTACTATGTTAATGTCAGGAGGATTATGAGGCGCCTCAGCCCGGCTGCTCTACAAGTCATTGCCCAGAGGCTTCGCGAGGGAGCCGAGCCGGGTAGTGACGTGGAGAGGGTCTTCAGCGAGTCGGTAAAGTTCATACGGGAGGCCCTCTCCGAGCAAAGGGTCCTGGAGGCGCTCAAGCTTTCCCAGGAGATTGTTTTGAGGGAAGAGGAGGGCGGGCTCTACATATACATCCCGGACCTGATGACCTACATACAGGCCAGTGGGCGCACGAGCAGGCTCTTCGCCGGGGGCCTCACACGGGGGCTTAGTGTCGTGATCGTGGACGACGCCCGCCTGCTCGAGGGACTTGTCTCGCGCATGAAGTGGCTGGTAGAGGAGTCGGAGTGGGTGGACTTCAGTGAACTAGAGTCGACGGGGAGGCTGAGAGAGGTCCTGGAGGAGATCGACCGCGACCGGGAGATGGTCCTGAGGGTGATAAGGGGTGAGATAACTGGCGAGGTGGGCGACCTGGTTAAGACGATACTCCTCGTGGTGGAGTCGCCCAACAAGGCCCGGACCATCGCCAGCTTCTTCGGGAAGCCCAGCGTCAGGTTGCTTGACGAGAACCTGCGCGCCTACGAGGTGGCCACGGGTCGCCTCATACTCACCATAACAGCGAGTGGGGGGCATGTCAAGGACCTTGTCATACAGGAGCCCGCTGATGCGCGTTCTATGTATCCCTACACGGAGTTCGCGCACGGGGTAGGCGTCTACAGGGCTAATGGGAGCAGCTGGTTCGCACCCTTTTACACCTCAATCAAAAGGTGCCTGGCCTGTGGGTACCAGACGGTGGACGAGATAAAAGAGTGTCCCCGATGCGGTTCGACCCTAATACACGACGCCCGGAGGACCGTGGAGGTCATCCGGGACCTCGCTATGGAGGTCGACACGGTCCTGGTGGGCACTGACCCCGACACGGAGGGGGAGAAGATAGGCTGGGACCTCGCGGTACTCCTCCGACCCTACACACGCAACGTGAGGCGCATAGAGTTCCACGAGGTGACGCGTAGGGCCATAACCCGCGCCCTCGAGGAGACCCGGGGGCTACAGAGGCCCCTGGTTGACGCCCAGCTTGTAAGGCGAATAGAGGACAGGTGGATAGGCTTCTACCTCTCACCCATACTGTGGAGAGACTTCTGGTTCAGCTACTGTCCCAAGCAATATGGGGAGGAGTCGGACAACTGCAAGCGGGAGAACAGGAACCTGAGCGCGGGCAGGGTCCAGACTCCCGTGCTGAAGTGGATAATCGACAGGTATGAGGAGTACAAGAGGAGCAGGACAAGCCTCTACAGGATCACCCTCAAGGGCCCCGAGGAGGCGGTGGTGGAGGTATACGAGGACGAGACCGGGATACCGCCGAGGGAGGCGAAGAAGCTCGAGGGCCAGAAGGTCAGAGTGACACTGGTGGAGACAAGCGAGGAGGACCTCCCGCCCCCACCCCCATTCACGACGGACTCGATGCTCTCAGAGGCCTCTCGGCACCTGGGGCTGGGGGCCCCCCAGATAATGAGGCTCGCCCAGGACCTGTT
>JALWDA010000156.1 GCA_027014955.1 Desulfurococcales archaeon
GTATTCGAGGTATTCCTCAAACATCCTGCTTAGACTCGTCCCCTGCTCTATAGCGAGCCTTTTAGCCTCCTCCAAAAGGTCCTTCCTTATGCTAAGTGTGAGCTTCTTTTTATCGCCAAGCCCCTTCACCAATATACGTATCTACATAGGGAGGCATAAAAGCACTGTGAACACCAACTTGGCCACTAACCTGACCCGGGGGGACGCTTAGCTCGGAAAGGAGAGAAATTAGGGGAGCCAGCTCCTTGGGGGAGAATCGGCATTGGGTCACGTGTTTTACCTTATTCTTAATTCTTATTTCTTGGGTGGGGGCAGGTTGTGACGTCTCGCTACTTGCTAGTAATGCAGCCAACGCTCTAGGACAATGACTTTGGCCGTGCAGGCATAGTCTGTTTAACGGAGTAGTGAAATACACGTGCTCCACACTATTATGAGGGTATATGGGGGCAAACTAGGCGCCAACGGCATGCATACTGATAAGCCTGCTCTCACCCACAAGTGGGTCCCGGGAAGGGCTTATTGCCTTGTTGGGTTCCTTTTGAGGATCTTTCTCAGCTTATTAGCCGTAAAGGCAAGGGCTGCTATGGAGGCAGCAATGCCCCATGAAACTTGTAGCAGGAGGAATGCTTTGAGGGCCAGTGCTCTCCAGCCCCTGAGGACCGCTGCTCTCACGGGCATCTCATAGAGGGCCACGTAGCTTACTATGAGGCCGAGGGAGTTTCGATAAAGGTAGAGAACCGTGGGGAACAAAAGGCCTAGGAAGACCATGTCATCAAGCTTTCACTCGCTTGTGAGCAGGGGGGCGTTGTAAAGGAGGATGAACATCAGCTGAACCAGGGGCAGGCTCTATGGGCCAAGCCGCTGGGAGAGGCAGCTTAGGGGGAAGGACTGTACTAAGGAGAACAAGAGGAGCCCTGCCAAGCTCCAGACCAGGTCCGCGTACAGGGGGAGCAGCGTGGAGGGCACTTGGGAGAACGGGGGGGCACGGGACTCGTCGTAAGCGTAGGAAATCGTTGCCTTTAACGCTGTTTCGAAGGGGTTGGAGCCTTCGAGCAGCTCTACTGCTCCCAGTATGAGGAAGGGGAGGGTGAATGACGCGGAGGAGAGCACAAGGCTCTCGCGTATGCCCCTTAGGGTGAGCCCCAGCATACCCCGAAACGGCTCGGGGCACAGGCACTGATGAATCAGATAGGCAGCCAGAGTTAGTAGGATGAGGGTTATGGCGAGGTAGAGTAGTAGGATTAGCGGGTTGGAGGAGAGGGCTGGTGAATAGTGTAGAACATAGAAGGTGGGGGCATATATGAGGGCAAAGACCACTATGTAGTACAAGCCAATGGCAAGAACTCTAACCGGAGCCAGATGACCCCGGGACAAGTTGGAACACCCTTAACTAAGCCTCGACCCATCTAGGTATAAAAACGCTATAGTGGGGCAGCATCACCTTGCTTCTGGCAAAGATACATTGAGAAAACCGTACATGGGGGGTCGAGCCTCAGCATTTGGAGGGGCATTAAACCCTCCCAGCCCGGTATGGCGCCTGGGTGGGAAGGTTTTTGTGCCCGGGCTTAGAGTGTAAACATGGGTTGCTTTGGAATGGGCATCTTAGTCGATAAGGGGTATGTGACTGGTCTTGGCACGCCCTTCTTTGACAGGAGGGCAGAGGTTGAGCTGCTGGGCAAAACCATTCGTGAACGCAACGTCACCGTGGTGTATGGGCCCCGTAATGTAGGCAAGAGCGAGCTGGTCATATACTGGGGTCGGAGACAGGCGGGGGCAAGGTTACTAGTTTTCCCCGGGGCTCCCCCCACCAGGTCGTATATTACCCCGTATTCTACGGCGCATCCCTTTTCGGCAGCGTAGTGATCATGGAGGGCCCTAAAATGCTTCTCATCCATGTGCTCTACCAGGAAGAACCCCACATTGTAGCCATGCACCCGGGCGATGGACTCGACCTTTGCTATGAACCCCTCGCTCACCGTTAGCACGACCTTGGGGTGTTCTCCCGAGACCTTGGCCAGCCTATGGGCGAGAGCCTCCAAGTCGGCCAGGGCCTCGCCATGCCCCTTGCCCCGGGGTATCTGCCCGAGCTCTGCAGGGGCTGGGAGGCGGTTGAGAACCTCATCAACGTATCCAAGAACCTCCTCGAGGACAGCCTCGTGAGGCTAAGGGAGAACCTCACCCTCGAACACAGGGGCGCCCCAGCAACAGGGATAGGCAGGAGGGAGGTCATGGACATGGTTCTTAGGGTGGTTAGCGGGGTGAAGCTCTTACCCCTCGAAGAGCCCCTTCTATACAAGATAGGTCAGATGCTGACCGACTACAATATAGTATACCCCAAGTACAATGGCAATAACATAGAGTACAGGCCCCAACTCCCCCTATACTGCCACCTCCTGGAGATAGTAATCGGGGAAAAGGCTTCCAGTATACTTGAAATTGAGTCCAATGAGATTGTGAGGAAGGTGCAAATGCTGAAATGAATGTTAGAAATTAGACAATATCTCAACTAAGAGCAGGTATTGTCAATCGCGGAGTCAGCAAACAGACCTTATAGACCATATGGCTACTTCCTATATTTAGCAAGCTATAACCTTGGCATGTCCAGCTGGAGATACTACCTCTAATGGTTGGCACTATAGGGAATTCTGATGCCATGAATGATTTCGCCCAATAACGGAATACAGCTATGTACATGCATTGAACATTCTCCTATCAGGCTGTGAATAGTTTTCTCCGGGGGGCTCTGCTCAGGGTCCTAGAGATTAACGTCCAGGCCAACAGCCAGGCCGCTCTCAGCCCAACGACTACAGCAACCTAGGTATATGATGTCGATTGAATTCCGTAAGGGATAAGGTATTAACGGGGCGGGCTCCATATTTTTACCCGCTGTAGTCCTCAGGTGATTTGGAGGGATGTGTTTTGCCCGGAGATTCTAGGGGGGATTGGAGGGACAAGTCCCGCGAGTACGCGGAGATGGCGGAGGAGATGTTCGGCAACGGGTTCTACCGGGACACCTGCTACTTCTCCTATCAGGCTGTGAATAGTTTTCTCCGGGGGGCTCTGCTCAGGGTCCTAGAGA
>JALWDA010000157.1 GCA_027014955.1 Desulfurococcales archaeon
TGCTTGCGCTGATACTGATATGGTTCGCGGTCAGGATAGCCCTTGACACCCTTAGTAGAAAAACCTGATCCTTGACTACAAAAACTCCGGCTCACAGTATGTCGATCGAAGGGGTCGGCTTCTCAATAGTAGTACCATATTGTCTCGTACTCTCGGGGGTCCTCCCCCCTCTCCTCAAGCCTCTTGAGATAGTCGTATATAGGCACGTCCACGTAGGGCCAGGGGTCTACTGGGGCTATGCCCTTCTCCCAGGGGTGCCAGAGGTAGACCCTGTTCCCGTACCGGGGCATTATCGCTATGAGCTCGCGGTCCTGCCAGGCACGTATATGGTTCTTGCCCAGGGCGGGGACGTTGAACACGGGTTCGTCGGTTCGGAAGGTCCCGGGCAGGAGGCGTGCCTCCTCTTTGCGTTCCTGCATGATGCGGGCTATTGGGACTAGGTAGTCCTTCTGCTCGAACTTGCCCTTGGGGTAGAAGTTGTAGTAGGGGTCTATGCCCACCATCTTGAGGGCGATTCGCGTGAGCACGTACTGGAACCTCCTGCTGGTCTCGAAGCTATAGACCTGCTGGTTGTAGACATATATCTTGTTCTTCCTCAGCTTAGCCACCGCCTCTGCCATCTCGGGCGTGACCTCCTCGGCGCTCTCCACGTGGGTGCTTATGCTAACGTTCCTCTTCCCCGGCTCAATGTAGCTTCCCAGCATCTCGGCCAGCTCGTCGGTTATCCTCATGGGCACCGTTACCAGGATGCGGGTACCTATTCGTATGAGCCTTATGTGGTCCAGCTCCGCCAGCCTCTTCATGATGTGCTCCAGCCTCTGGTCCCCAAGTATCATGGGGTCGCCCCCGGTTATGAGCACGTCCATTATCTCGGGGTGCTCGGCGAACCAGTCTATCGCCTTGTCTATCCTCTTTTGGGGGATGATGCCCTCGGGGAACATCGCGCTCTCTATCTCCCAGTTCCGCTGACAATAGACGCATATCTGGGGACAGGTGTCAGCGGCCTTCAGGATGGCGACCATGGGGTACCTCCGCGTCACCAGGTCGTGGGGGCTGGTGTCGCCCTCCCTCATGAAGTCGAACACGTAGAACCTGTTCGCACGGTGCCTTATCATGGTCTCAACGTACCACTTGGGGGGAATTACCTGGCTCCTGACCTGGGGGTCCCTCTTCCTATCGGCCCGGGTGAAGTCGAAGAGGTGCAGGTAGTAGGGGGTTATCCCGAAGGGGACCCCATGCCTGAGCGCGTTGAGGATGTTCTCCACATCCTCCTCCGTGAGGGGCACCAGTTTCCTAAGGTCGTCCACGTGGCTCTCCTTCTTGAAGATGTGCCTGAAGTGCCAGTGCCAGTCCCACCAGTCGTCCAGGCTGGCCCCGAAGTATTCGAGTATCTTCTGCCTGTTCTTCTTCCTCTCCTCTATGACCTTGGGGTCGAGGCCGAATGTGTACCTGCTCAGATAGCTCCTAACAACCTGGCCCACTCGGTCAAGGTAGCTGGAGCGCAGTATGGCGGCCTTACGCCCGTGTAGCTTAAGGAACTCGGTGGTCGCGACCTCTCCCCCCAGCTTGTCGCCCAGCCACCCTTGGTGGAAGTTAGCCTTGCCGTGGATGGCCTTGAAGAGGTGGCGGAACTCCTCCAAGAAGCCCATGCCGATCTTCTCGTAGGCCTCCTTCTCGTCCCTCGCTAGCAGCCAGAGGTGCTCTAGGGTGCTAAAAGTGGCGATCTTCTCGTTCCTCTTGGATATCATGTTTTTGAATACCTGTATCGCCTGGAGGGCGAGCCAGTGGTCCAGGGGCTTGAGCTCTACCTCTTCCTCCCGTATACGGTACTCGAGGTCGGAGAGGTAGTTATAGAGCTTCCTACGCGCCTCCTCCAGTGTGAGGCTCTCCACGAGAAGGAGCCTTACCTGAGGCGCCTCGCTCCACATCCTCTCCGCGTCCTGGGGGGTTATGGGCTCGTACTTCCAGGGCACGCTGCCCAGTATGTCCACATGGGCCTCCTTTATGGTCTCCATGGGTATGCGCCCCGCTTGCCGCGGGGTTTGTTTATATTGTTTCATATAAATTATTCTAAATCCAGTCTAATATAAATTCTACCATAAAATAACCACAATACTAAAAAACAAAAACGGAAAACAACCAACAAGTATTACAAGACAAACGTTAATATTCCAATTATCTTAAAACAATATTGAAAAAACAACAAATAACATAAACCAAGACTAAAAATGCTAGAAGAGACCCTCCAGCTTCTCGGTCACAATCCTCCGGGCCTCCTCCTTGTCAATCACAGAGACCCTCCCCCTCTTCAGAACCTCCTTAAGCCTAGACACGTCCTCGAGGCTCTCGAACTCCCCCTCCAGCTCCGCCAGTATCCTCTTCGCCTCCCCACCCCTGCTCTCCACCACAATAGCGTCTACATGAGCCCTGCCCTCAACGCTAACCAGGGCGGCCACTCCTATTGTCCTGCCCTGGGGGTTCTTGAGCACGATTATCTTCTCCCCAGCCTTGTTCTCACCAAGGAAGGACGCCTCGCCTATCTCAAGCTCCTCCACATGCCTCTCGGCCTCCCCCCTCCTAACCTCCTCGGCCTGCTCTCCCACAACTTCCCTCTCAGCCTCGCTCACGGGGGCGGAGAGAACCTCGCTTAGGTTCTCAACGGTCTCCTCCACCTTCCTCTGAACCTCCTCGTCGGGAACACGCCTGAAGGCCTCGACCTGTAGACTCCTATAGTCCCATACTATCCTGCCATCTCTGACGTCGTACTCTATCCTCACCCTCACCACGTCGCCCTTATCCAGCTTAAGGCTCTCCACCAATATCTTGAACAGGACGCGGTTGAGCTCCGCAGCTGCCCTGACAACCTCTCTCGCGTCCACGCCCAGCCCCTTGGCTTGGGCGAAGAGGGTCCTCCTAACCTTATCCGCATAGGCGCCAGCAATGACCAGGCCAGTGCTCAGCCTCTGGGCCATAATCACCACCCCACACGTGCACCCGCTGTGCATTATATGTTATAATTATGTGGGGAAGGCAATAAGTATATGACCATCACAGCCGCCAAGTCATGCATGCTCCCGGGAAACGCGCCTTAAGGTGAGCCATGCTAGTGGATGAGGAAGTTCAGCTCACACCCATACACGCTAGCGGTTACTTCAGGGTGACCCCCGGTCAGGAGGTTTTGCAGGTACTTGTCTTCAAATACCTTGACCCCCAGGGCTACTACTGGAGCCTGCTCGAGACCAGTGACAAAGGCGCCATCGAACGGGAAAAGAGCATCCTCTCCCACAACATGCAGGCTGCCCTGGATGGGGAGAGGGTGGAGTTCAACGGCAAGCGCACCCGGCCCAGGGTCAGGGCCGTGTGGCTTGAGGCCCCCACGGCGAGCACGGCGGAGGTCACCTTCATAATAACATTCCCCGCCCAACTCAGGCGGGGGGTCAACAGGTACTCCAACTGGTATGAGGAGGAAACAGCGGAGTACCCCTACAACGTGGTCTGGGTCATGCCCGACGGCTCGAAGATACTGGGAGCTAAGCTGGGAGCCCCCTACAAGGTCCTGGGGGGCAATATACTGTTGCTCCACATACCCCGCGGTACCAGGGTAGGCGGATACGAGGAGATAGTCTTCAAAATGTAAACCCGCTGTCCCCCTCATGAAAAGGCGAAGCACCACCCTAACGCAAATTTAGATTATCAAGCGCCAGGCCTAACCACCGCAGACTCCCAGGAGGAAGCCATAGAGAGGCCCCCAGAGATATCCACTCCCAGGAAACCCCAGGAAGCCCAGCACCCCCTCGCATAGCCCACCAAGAGCCTCCGCAGCCTTGGCGGCAAGCATCTGCTCGAAGCTAGTTCCCTCCCCCCCAAGCAGCCTGGGAACCCCACCCGCTTCCACAAGCATGACAACGGCGCCCAAGCCCCCCCAGGAAACCACAGAGTCCCTGATCCTCACGGCATCGCCTGTGGAAAACCGGGGCCTCCTAGCATGGCAGACCTGTGCCAGCGCCACCCTCTCCCAACCCATCCGGGAGAGCTCCCTCGGCCGGGGCAGCATTTCGACAACACGCAGGCTTTCTAGCAACAGGCGGGCCCTGGGCGCTAGGGCGAGGCCCCATCCCCTCCTGTCCACCAGGCCCCCCCTCTCCAGGAGCCGGATTAGGCTACGGGTTCCCTGCTCGCCCAGGCCCAGCATACGGCTGAGCCTCACCCTGCCCGCTCTGCCAAGCTCGCGTGCCACCATTAGTAGGCCCAGAGCCTCGGCTTGGGTGTAGGAGAGGGGTTTCCTCCTCTCTGCGAACAGGCGCTCAATCTCTCCAACCAGGACGCATACGGGAGCGGGCGCGCGAGAGCCAGGGCTCTTCATCAACGCTCATGCCCTCCCCCAGCATGAATACTGCAATCTCCCGGGAGAGTAGATCCCTTTCCTTTAGGGCCCTGCGCTCGACTTCCTCCCAGGGAGACCTCCTAGCGTCTATACCGTGCTCCTCCCAAAGCCATTGCCTGAACTCTTCCTTGACCCTTTCAGGGGCCTTCGACAGTTGTTCCAGGAGCTCCTTCTTTATCTCCCTCTCCTCCGCCTCTCTCCTCCTGTCCCTGAAAAGCCTAGACAACGCCTCCTCACCAATTACTCCCCGCAACTTGTCAATGGAGAGGGTCAGGCCCCTTATAAACCCCCGCATCCCCCGAGACCTATACTTCAAGCGGGTTGTGATAACCGTGCTGAGAGGCTCACCGAAACCCGAGGAGGCCCTAGAGCAGAGGTGGAAGTGCCCCAAGTGCAGCGCACACCGCCCCCGGGTGAGGAAGATAAGCACCACTGGGGGAGGGCTGAGCAGGCTCCTGGACATCCAGCACATAAAGTACTACGCAGTATCCTGCACCCAGTGCGGATATACCGAGCTCTACGACGCAAGCGTGCTAGACAAGAACAGGGACAGGCTCATAGATATACTAGACATAATAATAGGGGGCTAGGATAAATAGACCTTGGATGATGACCTCGGCAGGCCCGACCCCCCGTCCAAGTGGGGCGGTATGAAGAAGGTCTTGAGTGCTGACACCCCTTTGCATTGAGTTTTAAGAGAAGTCACGAGGCCCCCTTCTCTGTGAGGCATACCTGTCTTGTGCCCTAGTTATGGCCAAGCTTCTTGCTATCCATAGTTGGTAATTTATGTGGGCGTATTCATGTCGGTTGGCCTACGTGACGGGGTATTATTTATTAATTCTTAATTATGATTATGTATTTGATAACAGTCACAGTTTTTCATGTATATATTTATAATGTTATGGGGACATGATTGATGGAGAAAGATAAAAATTCCTCGAATCAAAGCGGCAGAAGGCCTGGAAGGGCTTCTTTCAGGATCTCCTTCTCCCTGGCTCTTCTGGCCCTTCTGCTCCTCAGCCCAGTCCTCCAGCTATTCGCACAAAGCGGGGAAGGCAAGGAGGACCTCAGAAGCCTCGCAGAGGAAGCAGTCCCGAGGCTGGAGAGCCTCATAAAGCAGTTCGGAAAAGTTGAGGGAAGCCTCAAGGGATGGAAGGTATGGTTCGTGCCTGTGAAGCTCCCTGGACACATGCTTGAGGAGCTAAGGGCGCAGGGATACAAGGACAGTGACGGCGACGGGCTTTTCGACTCTGAGGAAAGGAGCCTGGGGACCAACCCAACCGACCCTGACACCGATAACGATGGGCTTCCAGACGGTGTTGAGGCTGGGTATGCTGTCTTCTTCGTGAGCGACAAGCTGAAGATGGCGGGAAAGGGTCCCCTGCTAGTAATAACCTTTAGGTCGCTGGGGGACCCCGCCACGAGTAGCATCTATTATGGGGTGCCACGCTTCCCCGTAGGATACGAGCCTGAAATAAGCTCTACAGTCTTCGTCCTCAACCGCCCTTTAAACCCCCTTAACCCTGACACTGACAGCGACGGTCTTCCCGACAATGAGGAACTGTCCCTATCCTATGTCAACTTCAATGACTTCATAACAGTTTCATTCTGGCTGGGGCTGGGCCTACCGGACATTTTCCAGCAAGGAGGGGGGTCAAAGGCCTTCGAATACATGTTCGAGTACAAGACGGACATAGTGAACCCCCTAACCCACTGCACCCCAACAGAGATGGCGAATAAAGAGAACGTTGCAGGACTCGTGTGCATGAACGCAGGATACCCCGTCGGCCTCTCCTATCCCTTCACAGTGCTCAAGGGCATACTCCGCAAGGACGTACAGAGCCCCGCCCAGCTCACGGAGGAAGACTTAGGAATATTCGGCACACTTAGCGAGTATAGGCTCTCCACATGGTACTCGGACTGGCCTGGAAAAGACTACCAGAGGATGAGCAACCCCGTGGTTCCCGACACTGATGGCGACGGACTCACCGATGGTGAGGAAGCAGCCCTGGGTACGCTCATGGACCGGATAGACACTGACTCGGACGACCTGTCCGATGGGGATGAGGTGAATGTGTATGGGACCAACCCTCTGGACCCCGATAGTGACCATGACAAATACGCGGATGGGAAAGAGGTCATGTACGGGACCGACCCCCTTGCCAACGATGCTGATGGCGATGGCATGGGCGACATAGCGGAACTCGAGTGCGGCACCAGCCCCCAGCTGTACGATACCGACGCGGATGGTGTTAGTGATTGGGACGAGTGCTACACCTTCGGTCCCGGACACACAAGGATATTCAACCCCCTGAATCCTGATACTGACGGCGACGGCCTGTTGGACGGCGAAGAGGAATATATATACTATACCGATGCGGACAACCCTGACACAGATAGAGACGGCCTGACGGATGGCGACGAGGTCTACCTATACGGTAGCAGTCCACTAAGTATTGCCACCGACGACGACTGGTTGAACGACACGGAGGAGGTCCTGATATACCACACCGACCCCTCCGACCCCGATACTGACGGAGACGGCCTGTTGGACGGGAGCGAAGTCAACTACTATTTCTATGCGACTGACCCCCTCAACCCCGACACCGATGGGGATGGTTTGACGGATGGCGAGGAGCGGGAGGGCTGGCAGGCCGTGGTACTCCTCTACGACTACCACTCCAAAACCTACGTGGAGAAGACGCTAAAGCTCTACTCCGACCCCACCAAGGTAGACAGCGACGACGATGGTCTACCCGACAATGAGGAGCCCTACCATGGCTCGAACCCCTATAGGCCCGACACAGACGATGACGGACTCGTAGACTCCCTCGACCCCGTACCCTATGATCCCGATCCCGACGGAGATGGCTTGAAGGACGGAGACGAGACCGCGAAGGGGACCGACCCCCTTAACCCCGATACCGACGGAGACGGGATCCCTGACCCTAGAGACAACGCATTAGACCAGCCTCCAAGCCACGTGGAGCCTAAGAAGCCCAAGGTCAAGACCCCCCGGCCCGTTTTCAGCATTGACGCGGGAGGCGACAACGTGGCATGCAAGCACGTGAATGAACACAGCTTTACAGTTGAATGCACCGTTACACTGGAGTCGATCGCCGAGAACACCACGGTAACCCTACAGCTAACCCCCGTGCTAAAGCTGGGTGATGACGAGTACAAGGTTTACAAGATAAGCGACACGAGTAACTTGGTAAAGCTATGGGGAAGCCCCAAGGCCCACGTCGAGGAGGAGAGCATAGTCCTTGAGTACACCATTTCCAAATACGTTCCCCTGAGCAGGCCCCAGTTCAGGGACACTGTCTACATAGAGGCCCTACTTGGCAATGGGGAGCTCGCCACAGAGCGTACTGTCAAGGTTGAACTGGTTTTTGAGAACAGGGCTAAACCCACAGTAGAGGTCAAGAGCGCGGATTGGCTAAAGGTGGGCCAGAAGCTCACCGACAAGGGATACCTGCTTGTTTCCTGCAAGGGATGCACCCGGATGGAGGTCCTGGCACCCGGCCTCATGGTTGAGGGGGGGCCAGGCAAACACATCTGGAACTGGAGCATGCCCGTGGACACGAGCGTCCTAGTGGAGCTAAAGGCGGTTCCTCCAGCTTTTCTCGAGATTGGCGCCGAGGAGGTCACCACGGTCCCCGAGGTCAAGTCATATGGCCTGGAGGAGACTCACCCCGTGGCGGTAATCAGCGCGGCGGCTGGCATGGCCAAGTCGGGCCAGGAGATAGGCTATTACCTCGCCCAGATGAGCCATGCCAAGAGCGTTGGAGCCAAGGTGATTTTCGGGGGACTGGCTGTGTACAACACCGTGACTGAGACCATAGGGGGTCTGAGCATAGTGAAGGCGTTCAAGAAGGCTGGCCAGGAGGCTGCCGAGGAGCTAGCGGAGGAGGCAGTGGAGCAGGCTGCGAGGCAGAGCCCCATAGTCAGCGGGATAGTGGACTTCCTCAGGGACGCGACGGTTGACAAGATAAAGGGGGAGCTCGAGGAGTACGCAAAGACCCTCGAGAGGCAGAGCCGCGAGACTAGGACCACCTACAAGATAGTGGTGAAGGCCTATAACGAACACGGTATGGCTACAGCTTCGATCATCCTGGAGGGGCTCGGCTATGAGTAGCGCGTCCAAGATTGTGGTGTTACTACTCCTGCTAGTGATACTGGGGGCCGTCGCCTACTACCTGGAGCTTCTCCCCCCCGAGATACAGAGAATGATAGAAGAAAAACTTGGGCAAACACCCACCGTTCAAGAAGAGCAGACAACACAGGGTGGGGAGAAGACGGAGACAATAAGCACCGCCCAAACCCAACCAACCACCAAAAGCACCTCCCAGACCCCGCTCGAGACACCCACAGAGACCTTAGAAGAAGCTCCAGAGGCTCTCAACGAGACGAAAACCGAGGTCAGGACAGCGAAACTTCCTCCGCTCGCGACCAACCTGACCCTGGACAAGCTGGAGGAGATCATCGAGGAGAAGCACAACGAGACGGTGGGAGAGGAAATACCAGTTTATGTGCCCATGGACTTCTGCACCAGCGGTGCCTGCCAGATAATAGTTAGCTACTATGAGAAGGTGAAAAACGAGGACTTGGACCTCCTAGGCATGTTCGACACAACGCTGCTAGACAACACCTCGCTCATTGAGCTACACAAGGCCCTCTACGAGGCTTTCGACCTGATAAGCTATAACATAACATGGCTCTTCAACAGCAATGAGCCTCCCACGGTCAACATGGATTTCCCAGGATTTGCGACCATATACGTAGTACCCTACAACTTTACCGCGGTTTACATTGATAGGGAGGGCCAGTCTGTGAACGTGACGACCCAGCTTGTGGGCTTTGTGGGTATGAGCTATACTGAGGACGGGGGGGAGGTATTCAAAATACTTCAGATACTGCCCCTCAACCTCACCAACATAGAGATAAAAACAGTTGAAGGCTAAAACAAGGCACCTCTCATAATATGTCACTTTTTCGCCCCGAGCGTCTACTGGCTTAACGGTCCACTAGTTCAAGCTATCGAGGCAGGCCTACGCCTCTCCCCGCCCATTCCGCGATACCGGCGAGCAACCCACCACAACACGTAAATCATCACTTGTACAGGCCATACGAAGGCAATTTGCAGCATCCTCCCGGGCAGCGGTGTCCGGGTTTTTCTCCAGTAGTTTGAGAAGATGCGAGGGTGACTGGGGGTCGTCTGAAGAGCCGAACCCCTTGGAAATGGGCTGGAATCTCCCCGTTTTGATAAGGCACTCTACAATAT
>JALWDA010000158.1 GCA_027014955.1 Desulfurococcales archaeon
CCCCACTACTCGTCTCCTTCTCCCCCCCAACCGGGCCTCCACCACTCTCGCCAGCCCTCTCCTCCTGCCCCGAGTCTCCACCCTCCACCCTCTGCTCACCACCATGCCCCGGAGTCTCCCGGGTCTCCTGGAAGCCCGAGGAAGTACCCGTCTTGCGGCTGAGGAGCCTTAGTAGATGCTCGGTCAGCGTAACAGTGTGGACCAGGCTGGCCTCCTCGTCGAGGAGGGTTGAGCGACGGGCCCGGGCGTACTCGGTGGAGGCAGTGTACTTCTCCAGGAACACCCTCACGGCCTCCAGGAAGGGGTGCTCGGCCCGGGTCCTGAGGAGGGGGTATACGCTGTAGTGGAGGAAGAAGTTATCCCCCGCAATGACCTGTATCAGGGGGTTCTCCCTATACCGGGGCACAAGGTCCTCGGGCAGGTACCTCTCCAGAATCCGCGTGAAAACCCTGTAGATGGGGCTCCTGGGGCTTATGTTGAGGAGGTTGCCCTCAAGCTCCTCCAGGCGGGCCCTCCTCTCCCCATGCCGGGGGGCCAGCTGCTCGTAGGGGTTACCCCCCATCCCCACCCCTCCTCTCCGCGAGGGTCTCCCTCGCCTTGTCCAGCTCGCGGGAGAGGGCCGCCGAGTAGGGCCTCAGCCGGGGGTTGTCACCGGTCGCCGAGAGCACCGTGGAGGCCTTCTCCACGACCACCTCCAGGCCCCTGACGACATCCGGCGTGGGGTACTCCCTGGCCCTCTCCCTCAGGCTCTTCACCTCCGCCGCCAGGGTCTGGAGCTGCCGGACACGGTAGCTGTAGCTCGACAGCCCCACCCTCACGATGGCCTCCTCCACCTTTTCCAGGTCCTCGGGGAAGCTAGGCGCTGTCACGCGGAGGGCGTCTGCGAGAGAGTCTAGGCTGGGCTGGGGCTCCGCGTACACCAGGCTAAACGCCGCCGCGACGAGCAGTGTCTTCACCTTCCTCCGGTCCGTCATGTCCATGCCCCTCTGCCTGAGCTCCATGAGGGCCTCAAGGAGCTTGCCCGTGTACTCGCCCCGCTCCAGCATCCACCGGGCCCTCTCCCTCGCCATCCCCTGTAGGGTCCTCACGCTACCCGCGTCGAGCATGCGGGGCCCCGCTAGGACCTCACGGGATCCCTCCAGGAGGAGTCGGCCGCCCTTCTCCAGCAGGTCGGGCCACCTGTCTATGGAGACGTAGCCGTAGAAGCTCCTAATCGTGAGCCTGTCGTAGAACCCCTGGTCCTCTGCGTCGCTACTCACCTCGTTGCTCGCAGTGTAGAAGGCGAGCATGGGTATGCTCCGGTACCCGGTGCCCACCATGACCCTCTTGTGGAGTATTATGTCGAGGAGGAGGTTCCTCACGGCGCTGCTCCCCTTGAACACCTCGTCGAGGAACACTATCTCCGCCTCGGGCAGCCTGCCCCGGGTTATGCGCTCGTACCGGCCCTGCCTGAGCGCGTTTATGTCGATGGGGCCCAGGAGCTCGTCGGGCTCTGTGAACCGGGTGAGCAGGTAGTAGAAGTACCGGGCCCCCACCATGGAGGCCAGTGCCTCCACCAGCTGGGTCTTGGCGGTCCCCGGGGGCGCGACGAGTATGACGGGCTCCCCGCTGGCCAGGCCCGCCAGCACCGCGTCTATGGCCTGCTCCCTCTCCACGAAGACCTCGGCTAGCCTCGCCCGGGCCCTGAACAGGGCGTCCAGGACCCCACCGCTACCGTCGCTGGTGCTCAAACGCGTGTTCCCCCAGTTCCCCTTCTACGTCTTTTGGCTGAGGCAATGGTCATTGTTAATATCTCTCCGGGGGGATTATTAAGGCTGGGAAAGTACGTCAAAGCACCGGGGGAGGGCTAACAATATTTTGGACCTGGACCGCCTATTAGATGACATAATAGCGACGGTAAGGCGCTACTACCCCGAGGCCCGCCTCACGGAGGTAAGGGTGGGAAGGTCCCGGGTCAGGATATACGGCAAGGCAGGGGACATTTGGTTCAAGGTGGTGGTGGGCCGGGGGGACCCCCGGGTCTACTCAAACTCACGCACCATCGAACACGTGTTGAGGAAGAGGCTCGCCCAGGGCAGGGCCGGGGGCCCGGGGCCCGGGCAGGCCTAGGTCCCGGCTAGGGGTGCGGTTGAATGTCCGAGGCTAGGCGCGAGAAGAGGGACAAGAGGGTCTACAGGAAGAAGGTCTCCGTGGCCATCGACCTCCTCGCGAGCATACTGGAGGACGGGATAACCGATAGGGGGAAGGTGAGGGAGCTCCTCCGGGAGAGGTACGAGGAGACGAGGCTCTCGCCCTTCCGGGGCATAGCCCTACCGGAGGACATCTACGACAAGGAGATGGCCACCCTATACGTGGTGGGCAAGTACGGCATGGGCCTCGACCAGGACTACCCCGAGCAGTTCGAGAAGGTCTTCGACCGGGAGGCCCGCTACGAGAGGGCGCTGGAGGTCCTCCTGGGCGACGAGAGCGTGGAGGCCAAGAGGGAGAAGATAACCGCCCTCCTCGGGGAGGTCAACAGCAACGAGCTCTCCCGCATGTTCAGGCTCCTCTTCACACGCATTGTCCTGGGCTTCGCGGAGGAGGGGGACCTCTTCAAGGCCCTCCGCACCGCCCGCGAGGTCTTCCCCGAGCACGAGAAGGACGTTATGAAGTACGCCCGCTTCTACATAGGCTTCCGCCTCGCGGAGAAGATAGCAACGGGGGAGATAAGGAGCAAGCTGGCAAAGGAGGCCGAGAAGCAGGCCCTCAACCTGAGCATAGGGCTGGGCAAGACCATGCCCGACGACAGCTACATCTACAACATAGCCCGCAGCGTCTTCAAGGTCCCCCGGGAGAAGCTCGAGTCCATACTAAACGTCAACGAGAAGGAGCGGGGAGGAGGGGGCAGGGCCTCCGGGACGGGCATAGCTACACCCCCCTAGCAGGGATGGTGCCCCTTCTTGAAAGAGCAGGAGATACTCCGCCTCACCCCCGACAACAGGCTCGTTCTCGAGGAGACGAGCCTACCCCCTCAGCTTAGGAGGGGTGAGAAGCCCGCCCGCCCCCTCCCGGCC
>JALWDA010000159.1 GCA_027014955.1 Desulfurococcales archaeon
GTCTTGGGGAGGGTGGGGAGTTGTACGAGCCTGTAGAAGAGTGGAGTGTTTGGCTGAGGCGCTGGGAGGGACTTTACTTGAGGCTTTGGGAGGAGCTGGGGAGTCACTCCCCTGGTTTGTAAAATATAGTGAAAAATTCCGGAGAACCCTAGCCCATAGGATCGGGTTGTTGGACAATGTGTTTAAATAAAACACCGGGACAAGACAATATTATAACAGTAACACAGGGTCACGGAGGTGTATCGAGTCATGGCTAGAGAAGTGGTTGTCCTGGGAGGCTCCTCTGGAGAGCACATTGCCATATCTCTAGCAGGACAACTCGAGGCTGATTTGGGCGAGGTTGAGGTAAAGACCTTCCCCGACGGGGAGACCTACGTTAGGGTTGCGACCGAGGTTGAAGGAAAGAGCGTCGTCTACGTTAATTCTCTGCAGAGGGGGGTCAACGAGAAGCTGGTGGAGACCCTCATAACGCTCGACGCCTTACGCGACCTGGGGGCCCGCAGGGTCTACGCAGTCATACCCTACATGTCCTACGCAAGGCAGGACTCCCGCTTTAACCCTGGGGAGGCGGTGAGCATATTCACGCTTGGGCGACTGATGAACAGCGTCGCGCCCGACCACATTATCACCGTTGACATGCACCTTCATAGGATAGGAGACCCTCGCAGGGTTTTCGGGGAGAAGTTCACGAACGTCACCGCCGTCCCACTGCTGGCGGAGTACGTTAAGTCTGCTGGTTTCCCAGATCAGGGCGAAACCATAGTGGTGGGTCCTGATGAGGAGGCTGAGCAGTGGGCCCGGGTTATGGCTGAGGCGCTTGGCCTGGAGTACACCGTGTTGGAGAAGAGGAGGCTCTCCGCTGACGAGGTTGTGGTTGAGGCACGGGATGCGCGGGTAGAGAGCAGGAACGTCATCATAGTGGACGACATAATAAGCACGGGCGGGACAATAGTGGAGGCTGTGGAGGCTCTCAGGAGGCTTGGGGCACGAGAAATAGCAGTTACTTGCGTCCACCCAATACTAACGGGAAGGGCCTACCCACGGCTAAAGCGGCTGGGGCTCAGGCACCTGGCCTGCACAGACACCGTGCTCAGCCCGATAAGCCTAGTGGAGTCCTCCCCCGCCATTGCTAGGGCCCTCGAGCAACTATTGTGACTACGTCAGACTTCTTTTCCCCGTCGTCCTGTTTTCACTTGTATCCATCTTCCATCCAGCGGTTGGAGCCGTTAGCGGCCTTCTCCATAACCCTCCTGACTCTTGGGGGATCGTTCACGACGGCGATGTCTACCATGTCAAGGTATTTTTCGAAAAGGAAGTCGGGATTGTAGCTGAGTTCCAGGGGGCTCCAGAACATCGTCCACAGTCCCCTCTCCCTAATGGACTTCACCAGCCTCTCGGCCTCCCTTCGGGGAAGCTGGGCAAGGGCGGTTATCGGGAATCCTAGGAAGCTGAGCCCGTACTTCTCCTGAAGGGCATTCCCTATGATAGCCTTGTCCATGTCGTCAAAGTTCATCCCAATCTTCACATCAGGGTCAATGCGATGCATCCGGGCCAAGGATGATGCATCGAAGCTTACTACAAAGGTGTTCTCCAGGTCCCTGTACTCCCGTATCAGCCTGTAAGTCGGCTCCACTGCCCGGGGGTCCTTGATCTCTATCATCAGGGCACGCTCCTTGGGGTAGGATTCAAGGACCTCCTCCAGGCTTATCAGTGTCTGTCCCTTCCCGAGAACCGTGCCCGTGAGGCGCGAGTAGGGGGTCTTGGTCACGTCGGTGTCCTTCCCTGCGACCCGCTGGGTTGTCCGATCGTGTATTATCACCAGCCTCGCGTCGCCACTGACCCATACGTCGAGCTCAACGCCATCTGCACCGTAGAATATCGCCGCTAGAAGTGATGCAAGTGTGTTTTCGGGGTACCTTACCGGGTATCCCCTGTGTCCCAGGAGTAGGGGTCCGTTGTGGGTCAAGGAGGACCGGCCCGGCGAAGTGTATAGGGTTCCCTAATGTCTGCTTTGAATGGAGGGTTTATTAGGCGTTAGCCTCCTGGAGACAGTGTTACGCCTGGAGAAGCCCCTGGGCCGTGTATCACAAGCGTGCTCCAAAAACTAGTCCTCAGGGGGGACCACTACGAGCTTCTCGGGGGAGAGCCTTACCCTAACCTCCATCCCTTCCCTAATCTCCATCTCGGTGGCTTTCACGAAGGTCCTGAGAACTATGCCGTCTATTCTTATGTTCATGTCAATTGTTGACCCCAGGAAGGTGGCCTTCGCGACCCTGCCCTCGAGGGTGTTCTCATCCGGCTCCTCTCCCTTACGGAGAAGGGTAACGTACTCGGGGCGTATTACCACGAAGCCCCTGCCGCCGGGCTCGACGAAGGAGTGGGCCACCCTTAGCGTGTGCCCAGTCTCAGCAAGGGTGAACCTGTACCCCTCATCGCTCTTTTCCTCGACCCTGCCCTCGAGGATGGTCGCTATGCCTAGGAACTTGGCCACGAACACGCTGTTGGGTCGCTCGTATACCTCCTTGGGGGTACCCATCTGTATTATTCTACCGCTCCTCATAATGGCCATCCTGTCCGATACAACGAGGGCCTCAGCCTGGTCGTGGGTGACGTATATGGAGGTTATGCCAACCCTCTTAACAAGGTCCCTGAGCTCGAACCTTATCTGCTCCCTCAGGATGGCGTCCAGGTTGCTCAGGGGCTCATCGAATAGTATAATCTCGGGCTGGGGGGCCAGTGCGCGTGCGAGGCCCACCCTCTGCTGCTGGCCGCCGCTGAGCTGGTGGGGGTATTTGTTCTCAAGCCCCCTTATGCGCAGGAGCTCCGCCACCTCCCTGACCCTCCTGTCAATGTCGCTCTTGCTCCAACCCCTCATCCTGAGGCCGAAGGCTATGTTGTCGTAGACTGTCATGTGGGGGAACAGGGCGAAGTTCTGGAAGACCATGGTGACGTTCCTCTTCTCCGGCGGGACGTTATTCATGAGGCGGTCGCCGTAGTAGACGTTGCCCTCATCGGGCTCCACGAGCCCTGCTATTATCCGGAGGGTGGTGGTCTTGCCGCATCCGCTGGGGCCGAGGAGGGTGAAGAACTCCTTGTCCTCCACCGTGAAACTGACGTTGTCCACGGCCCTTGTCTTGCCGAACACCTTGGTTACGTTCTCCAGCCTCACGCTCACCACTGTTGTTTCACCCCTTGACACCGGCTCCGGGCACGAATTCCGCCCTTATGTACTTCTCGGAGAGGATGAGGAAGATTATGGAGGGTATCAGGAGGATCACGCTGAGGGCAGAGACGGGGGCCACCTGTATGTAATAGCCCCCAACGTACCTGAATATCTGGACGGGGAGCGTCACGATGTCGGGGAGTCCCACGAGGAGGGTTAGGAGGAACTCGTTCAGGCTCCAGGCGAAGGCGAACACGCTGCCGGCGAGCAGGCCTGGGGTTATTAGGGGGAGGTAGACGTGCCTGAGGACCCTTAGCCTACTGGCGCCCAGTATGCGGGCCGCGTCCTCTAGGGCGGGGTCGACGGACTCGAAGGCGGCTGCGAGGCTCCTGAACATGAAGGGTATTGCTCCTATGAGGTGCACCGAGGCCACCGCCCATATGTTGCTCTTGAATCCTATCTGCGTGTAGTAGCCCAAGATGCCAACGCCCGTCGCTATCGGGGGTACTATTAGGGGCATGAGTGCGAGGCTCTCCACTATCTCCCTTCCCCGGAACCTCTTCACCCCCACCACGTAGGCGGCTGGTATTGAGATGAGGGCGCTCGCCACTACTACTATGGCTGCTATTATTAGGCTGTAGGTGAGGGGCTGGACAAGAGCCCCCGACTCTATTAGGAGCCTGAACCACTTGAGCCCAAAGGCCTCGGGGAAAAGCTTGGCCCCGGGCCACCTCTCGGAGAAGGCCCAGAGGAACACGGTGAATATGGGGAGGAGGACGAACACTACTATGACCAGCGTTAGTATGGCTATCCCTGCACGGGTCAGTGGAGCCCCCCTCATATCCTCCTCAGCCCCTTCCGGCTTATCTTGGAGTACGTGTAGGTTATCACGAGGGCTGATATCAGGTATATCACGGCCTGCACGCTGCCGATGCTCCACAGGTACCTCTGCACCACGTCCTCGTAGATGGTGACCGACATGTAGGTGGGGAAGCTCGCCCCCAGTATGTAGGCGACCGAGAAGCCCCCGAACATGCTGAGGAATATCAGCTGCAGGCTCGCCAGTATACCCGGGAGCGTCAGGGGTATGTAGATGTGCCTGAGCACCCTCCTCATATCCGCCCCCAGGACCCTAGCGGCCTCCACGAGGCTCGGGTCCACGAGCTTGAGGCTCCCAAGCGAAACGAGCGCGACGAAGGGGATGTGCATCCACGTGTTCGCCACTATAATGCCAATGCCTAGGGGGTCGTTGACCAGCTGGGCCCCCTGGCCTATCACCCCGAGGGCCTTGAGGAACTCGTACACGTACCCCTTGGGGACCAGGAGGACCCACCACATGAAAGCAGCCACTAGGTAGGGTACGAACAGGGGGAGCTTGTAGAGGACGCTTATGAACCTCTTCCCCCTGAAGTCGTAGAGGAAGAGGACGAGGGCCAGGAGGTACCCCACTAGTATTGATACAAGGACCGCGACCAGGGAGTTCCAGAAGCTGAACCAGAGGGCTGTAAGGTATCGGGGTGATGAGGCAAATTCTCGGTAGAACTCGGTTGTGGGATATCCCTCAACCTCGGGCTTGCCCGAGAGAGTGGGCACCCCGAATGATTGTAGGAAAACGAGTATGAGAGGGTAGAGCCATACTAGGGCGTAGAATAGGGTTATGGGCATTAAAAAAAGGACTATTGTTAAGCGACCCTTTAGGGCCACCGCCGGCACCCGCTGCTGGTGCAGGTCTATGAGGCCTTACCGTGGGCGACCTTATATTCTGTCGACGTGGTTGCTTATTACTTTCTCGCAACCTCGTCGGTCCACTTCTTCATGGCGTAGAACATGTACTCGGCGTGCCTCTGCAGAAACTTCTCCTCAAGCTCCTCGATGGGCAGCATCTTCCACTTCTGCTTTATCTCGTCGGGGACCTTCTCCCACACGCCCTGGACGACCGGGTATATGCCTCCCCTCTCCGTCACCAGCTTGTACTGTACCTCCTCGCTTATCAGGTAGTTTATCAGAACCATTGCAGCGAACTTGTTGGGCGCGTTCCAGGGTATGAACATGCCGTCGAAGCCGCCCACCGCTATGCCTGGGTCGGGGTCGTAGGTGCCCACTTCATCGGGGTTGACCCTGCCCTCCTTAATCCACTCGGCCAGCACATCCAGCCACTGGGGCTCCAGCCAGACCTCCTCCCTCGCGAATAGCTCCATGGCGGCGGCGTTGCCTGCGGGGTAGTTGCCGGGCTGGTACATGTACTTCTCGAGCTCGTTGAGGTATTCCCATAGACTCATGCCGTTCTTGCCGGGGCTGTTGAATATCTTGTCGGCCCTCTCCTCGCTGAAGGGCTTGAAGGCGAACTTGTCATAGCCGTAGAGCCAGTATATCACTGATATGAGGAAGGTGTGGCCGCTGCCGCCCTTGTTGGGGTCGCTGTAGGTGAACTTGCCGGGGTTGGCCTTGGCCCAGTCTAGTAGGGTGTCGAAGTTGGGCAGGTTGTTCTCGTCAACGTACTTCTTGTTGTATATGAACACCACCTGCCACCAGACGAAGGGCACGAACTTGCCCGCCACAGGGACCATGTCGTTGTAGAGCATGAGGCTGGGGTCAATCAGCTTCTTGGCGTTGGGCAGTACAAGCACTACTGGGAAGTCCCATACCAGTCCCTGGTCCATGGCCTCCTTGAAGGGGACTGACCACACGAACGCGACGTCGACCTCGCCCACCTCCTTGCCCGCCTGCTTGTCGGCCTTGAGCTTCTCAATGGTGCTGAACCAGTCGCCGTGGACGTAGTTCACCTTGATGCCATACTCCTTCTCGAACTCCTGTGCCAGCTTCTGGTAGAAGAGCCTGTCCCACTCGGCGCCATAGCCGTACCAGTTGACCTCGCCCTCTTCCTTTGCCTTCTGGACTATCTGGTCCCAGCTCATCCCTATTAGCATCGCCTGCTCGGCCTGCTGGGTGACGGTCTGGGTGACGGTCACCGTGCCGCCCGCTCCCGCGGCGGTCTGAGTCACGGTCTGCGTGGTTGTTACAGTGGTTGTCACGGTCTGGGTGGCGCCTTTTCCAGCGAAGTAGCCTGCGGCTCCAGCTACTATGATGAGGATGACTGCTACTATTGCGAGGGTTGTCGTGTTCATAACTCTCACCCTAAGGGACGGGTATTGCGTATATTATTTCTTATAGGCCGTTTTTTGATAGGTTTTTGAAGTCTTGATTCCTATATAATTGGAACCGAGTTTATATATAGCTTTCCTAAACATTGAAAGATTTTTTACAACAATACAAACTAACTTTAATCAACAGATATACCACACAACCCAATAGACAAGCCCAGGTGAACACCCATGGAGAAAATCAGCCAAGGCCGAAAAACCCGCGCCCTAACCATACTCGGCGCGGGCGCCATGGGGGCTGCTCTCACCTTCCCCGCAAGCGACGCGGGGAGCACGGTCAGGCTATGGTTCACAGAGTATGATGAGCCCATATACAAGCAGGTCTCCCACGGGGAGCCCCATCCCCGCCTGGGCGTAAAGCTGCCCAGAGATGTGGAGTTCTACAGGGAGGAAGACCTCCCAGCGGCGCTTGAGGGAACCAATGGAGTGATAGTGGCGGTTAGCAGCGCGGGTCTCCCCAGTGTAGTTACCAGGGCCACGGATGTCCTGGGTGAGGAACCTGTCCCCGTGGGTGTTATCACCAAGGGCTTCGAGGAACACGGGGGGATGCTGAGAACCTCGGGGGAGCTGGTCCAGTCAATTGTGGGAGAGCGCACGGTGTACTTTGCAGGGCCTTCCCTCGCGGGGGAGGTTGCCCTTCGTAGGCCTACCCGGGTTGCCCTGGCCAGCCTGGACAAAGGGGCGGCTGATGCCCTGGGGGGGCTCTTGGGCACCGGGTGGTACACGTGGACCTGGCTACCCGACCTTAGGGGGGCGAGCCTCGCGGCGTCCCTGAAGAACCCCTATGCCATACTCTATGGCTCGGTGGAGGGCGTGGAGGAGGCTGAGGGCAGGCCCCTTAGGAACCTCAAAGCGGCCCTCATAACAATGGTGGCTGAGGAGATGGCGGGGCTGGTCGAGGCCTGTGGGGGGAGGCGTGAGACGGTGTACACCCTAGCGGGGCTCGGGGATCTCATGGTCACCTTCATGGGGGGGAGGAACGGCATGTTCGGCAGGCTCCTGGGTAGCGGCATGAACGTGCAGGAGGCCCTGGGCGAGATGGAGAAGAGGGGGGTTGGCGTGGTGGAGGGATATTACAACACTGGGGAGGCGATACGCTACCTGTCCCAGAGATGTGGAGTAAACGCAGGTGATAGGGCCCCCCTCTTGTCGCTGGTCAGCGACCTGGTGTCGGGCAGGGTCGAGGGGAGGCGTGTGGTTGAGAGACTGGTGGCGCTGTGGGTGTGAAGGAGTGTAGAGAACTCGGCTATATGGTGTTATATCAGGTGATGGGAAAAGGAGGCCATGGTGCGGCGGCCGGGATTTGAACCCGGGATTTCCGGCGTGGCAGGCCGGCGTCCTAGTCCAGGCTAGACGACCGCCGCTTTCATAGGTGTTGTTCGCTTGTGAGGGGTTTTATTTTTTGTCCCCCGGGTACCATTTATCCCCCGTGGAGGTGGTTCTCTTGCAAGAGAGTGGGGAGCCCTTCTGGAAGAAGTGGAACTGGTTCCTAGAGTGGACTAGCCCCAACGAGATCGTCATGAGGAGCGTGAAGGGGGTGGTTGCGTGGAGGAGGACCGAGTTCCAGGACGTCAGCGTGGTCGACGTGGAGGAGCTGGGGCGGTCTCTCATAATTGATGGCAAGGTTCAGTCGAGCCTCTTGGACGAGCACGTGTACCACGAGTCCCTGGTACACCCCGCCATGGTTGCCCATGGGTCTCCCCGCAGGGTCCTGGTGCTGGGCGGCGGCGAGGGGGCGACGCTCAGGGAGGTCCTGAGGTACAGGAGTGTTGAGGAGGCGGTCATGGTGGACCTGGACCGGGGGGTCGTGGAGTTCGCGCGGGAGCACCTGGGGGAGTGGCACCAGGGGGCCTTCGACGACCCTCGGGCCCGCCTCGTTTTCGACGATGGTAGGAGGTTTGTGGAGGAGGCCCTCCGCAGGGGGGAGTCCTTTGACGTTGTCATAGCTGACCTGGTGGACCCCCTCGAGGGCGGCCCTGCGCTGAAGCTGTATACCAGGGAGTTCTACGAGATGATAGCAAGCCTAATAGGCGACGGGGGGGTCTTCGTCACGCAGGCCACCAGCCCCATGTTCTACCCCGAAGTCTACTACAGCATACACGCCACCCTGGCGAGCGTCTTCAAGATAACGAGGCCCTACGTGGCCTGCGTTAGGAGCTTCAACGGGCTATGGGGCTTCGTGCTGGCCTCCCAGACCCGGGACCCCCGGCGCCTCTCGGGCGATGATGTGGACCGCCTGCTGAAGGAGCAGATGGGCGGGGAGGGCTTTGAAAAGCTGAGATACTATGACGGCGAGACCCACGTGATGCTGATGAGCCTGCCCCGGGACATAAGGAGGGAGCTGGGGAAGGAGTGGCCCGTGTCAACCGACGAGAAGCCCGCCTACGGCACCCACTAGGCTGGCAAGATGACAGAGCAGGCCAGGAGCCCCCCAGGGGTTCTTTTTAAGAAAGAGTTTTTATGGATTTCCGGTATTATGGCGGGGAATAATATATATAAACACCCCTCCAAAATACAATAGATTGGAGCCCCGGAAGCCTGGGCAACAATGAGGGAGGACCCCCAAGGCCGCACGCCCGGCGGCACACCGGGACGCGGAGCAATGCTCCGGGAATGAACACGGTGTCTCCGGCCTTGGGGAAACCCAAGTCCTCCGAGCCTTCTCCACCCGGGCACTAACCGGGGCGCAACACGATTGGACAACCTGGTAAACTTTAAAACACCCTGACACACTACAAGTGTGTCGGGGCAACCCATCACGCTAACCAGAT
Source organism: Desulfurococcales archaeon (assembly GCA_027014955.1). Classification (GTDB taxonomy): domain Archaea; phylum Thermoproteota; class Thermoprotei_A; order Sulfolobales; family Fervidicoccaceae; genus JALTXS01. The sequence continues at coordinate 9,096 of JALWDA010000159.1, forward strand.
GACGGCCCGAGGATACCACCCCCTCCCAGCCCCGCGGGGGCGGGAGGCGGGTGGAAGACTCGGGTCCGAGACAGGCTCTCGCACACCCACCCCGCCCACAGGGCCGGGGCAGGGGCCCACGCAACCCGGGGACCCCAGCAGCCCCCGGGGGGACGAGACCAACCACAGGGCTCCCCCTGGCCTTGCGGCCGAACTCCGGTTGATCCTGCCGGACCCGACCGCTATCGGGGTGGCGCTAAGCCATGGGAGTCGCACGCCCCGCCGCTGCGGGGAGTGGCGAACGGCTGAGTAACACGTGGCTAACCTACCCTCGGGAGGGGGACAACTCCGGGAAACTGGAGCTAATCCCCCATAGGCGGGGAGGCCTGGAACGGTTCCCCGCCGAAAGGGTCCGCTGGGGGTTATCGCCGGCGGGCCGCCCGAGGATGGGGCTGCGCCCTATCAGGTAGTTGGCGGGGTAACGGCCCGCCAAGCCGATAACGGGTAGGGGCCGTGAGAGCGGGAGCCCCCAGATGGGCACTGAGACAAGGGCCCAGGCCCTACGGGGCGCACCAGGCGGGAAAC
>JALWDA010000160.1 GCA_027014955.1 Desulfurococcales archaeon
GTTATGGCCATTGCAATCGATAGTGAGAGCAGGAGTCCCAGGGTTTCCCTTGATATGCTCCTAGTCCTTAGGACGTCTAGTGCAGCTATGAGTGCCACGTAGGCTGCTATTGCCTCTAGGGATGCTGTGAAGGAGAGTACTTTCATGAAAGTGTAAAAGGGCCCCTCACTCCTGTAGAGGTGCTCGAAAATAGCCTTGTCAACCTTCTCAAATTCCGCGGAGAGTAGCAGCCTGAGACCCACTACTATTATCAGGAGTGACGCGAGGATGACCACGCTGTTTCGCCTGTTCATAGCGGGCACCAGGCCTTGGGGTGGAGACTGTACACGACCCTCTCTTTGTCATGCTTAGGGCATAGTGTGGTAGCCTGTGGTAATTAAGCTTGGCCAGTGATGTAGGCACGTCCACATACTTAACGACTCTGCGGCGGGTGAGGGGCTTCAACGCTTATAGAGTCTAATCAGACGGTCGTCCCCCTCCCTTGGCCTGCCCCTCCCGTCCGTGTTGCTGGTTAGTAGGAGCATGGAGCCGTCCTCATCCACCGCAACGTCTCTCAGCCTCCCGAAGACGTTCTCGAAGGCCTCCTCGGCCAATTGGGCGGATTCCGCGTTCTTGATAGCTATTCTTAGTAGGCGCTGTCCCCTTAGGCATGCTACCATGAAGCTACCCTGTAGCTCTGGGAACATCTTTTCTTTCACAAAGGAGGCGCCCGAGGGGGCCCATGTCACATCGGGGCCGCTTTCGAGCACGGGGTCGATGTACTCCTCCCGCTCTGCCCTACCCTTCACTATGGGCCACCCATAGTTGCCACCAGGTTGTATAACATTTATCTCATCATGTCCCCGGGGCCCATGCTCTGACGCAACCATTACCCGTGAGGTGGGGCTCCAGTCAATCCCCTGGGGGTTCCGGTGACCGTAGGAGTATACCGGGGAACCGGGGAAGGGGTTATCCCTAGGCGGGGCCCCGTTTTCGTCAACCCTTAGAATCTTGCCTGCCATGCTGTCCAGCCTCTGCGAAAGCTCGGGGCGGGCTGCGTCACCCGTGGTTATGTAGAGCATATCGTCCGGGCCGAACCTAATCCTACCCCCATCGTGTATCCGAGCGCCGGGGATTCCATCGAGAATTGTCCTCCAACCCTCAGCCTTCAGGTTCTGAGGGTTTAAGCGTATCCTCACCACCCTGTTAGTTATACCACTGGGCCCGCCATGGTAGCTCATGTAGGCGTAGAGATGGGGCCTGCGGGGGTACTCGGGGTGGAGAGCCAGGCCAAGGAGGCCCGCCTCCCCAACCGCAGCAACGTCGAAAGACACCACCAGCCTACGGCCCTCCCTTGTCACCGCTAGGATGTTGCCGGGTCTCTCGCTTACAATGTACCTTGACTCACCCAGAGGCACGACAGACCAGGGTACCTTAAGGTTTTCTGCAACAACCTCGACACCAACCATCTCCTCGAGACCCCTGTCCTCGGCTGCGGGCGTCTCGCCCTTGGACCCTTTTTCCAGGAGCCTCCAAACCATCCCCGTAGAGCCAGCGGCTAGTGCAATAAGGGCAACAAGTTTAACGAAGTCCCTCCTCCTCACCATCATCCCCTCCTACCCTGACACAATAGTGAGATTCGGATACGAGCGGTTATGCATTTGTATAAACCTGAGAACACAATGTATGAGACCCTACAGACCCAATGCTACATAACTATGGCCGGAGCCTGTAGTGGAAGGTGAAGAAATGTATAATGGGACCACGCTAAAATGACCCTGGGAGCGCTACGCGTGGGTGGGTCCATGGCCTCCTACAATGTCAAAGCATTGGGCGTGTACAATGAACACCTTGACCAAGTGGGGGACACCCTCCTCGTGGAGGACGGCATCATCAAAGGCCCCGGCACGGCAAGCTATGCCAAGGACATCAACGTGGAGGGGTATGTGACCCCCGCTTTTGTCGACGCCCATCTCCACATATCCTGGCTGGGGCTGGCCCTGCGGGGTGTTGACCTCACCAAAGCCCAGAGCCCTGAAGCACTTGCTAGAAGCCTGGCCCGCTCAAGGGGAGAAATAGCATATGGTAGGGGGTGGGACCAGGAGCGCTTCAGACCCCGGGGCGCCCTTCCCTCCCGGAGGCTTCTGGATCAGTATGTTCCCGGCAGGCCCTCGATAGCCGTTAGGACCTGTGGCCACATGGCGGTGCTTAACACCCTCGCGTTGGAAACCACCGGCGTTCACAGGATGTTCCCAGGCCTGGTTGACCCGGAGACGGGCGTCGCTAAGGAGGATGCTGTTTTCGCTGCCGTTGAGCTACTGTTCGAAAAGGTTGACCTCACCAGCATGGTGAGGAAAGCCTTAGTTGAGGTAAGGAAGAATGGCATAGCGGGGGTTTCGAGCATGGCGTGCCCCGTGGGCGAGGCCAGGGCCCTGGCGGCTCTTGAGAGGAGGGGCGACCTGGGGGTTAGGGTGGCCTGCTATCCCCGCGAGCATCACTTGGAAGCCGCCGCTTCTCTACTAGGGGATGGGAGGATGGCGCGAGTCGTGGGGGTGAAGGACTTTGCCGATGGCAGCCTGGGCGCTAGGACTGCGTACCTAGGAGAAGATTATAACGATGACCCGGGGAACCGGGGGCTGAGGCTGCTAGACAGTCGGGACATAGTGGGCCTGGCTCGCAGGGTCTTGGACAAGGGCCTCCGCCTCGCCATACACGCCATAGGCGACGCGGCTATCGAGCACGTCATTGAAGCCTACGAGGAGGTGGGGATAGGCGAGGGGGGCAGGATAGAGCATGCAAGCATCGCTCCACCCAAGCTCATTGAGAGGCTGGCCGGGCTGGACTCATTTGTTGTCGTCCAGCCCCACTTCAGGGTCTCGGACTGGTGGGTGGAGGACAGGCTAGGCCAGGAGAGGGCCCGGTGGGCCTATCCCTTCAAGACTATGGCCCGGGCGGGGGTGAAGCTGGCGCTATCGACGGACGCGCCCGTAGAGACCCTGGACCCCCTCGAGACGATAAGGGCGGCTGAGTCTCGATGCGTTGAGCCTGCTTGTAGGGCGGAGGAGGCCCTGTCTAGGAAGGAGGTCTTCTACTATTACACCAGGGCAAGCGCGCTTGCCTCAGGCGGACCTGTGGCAGGGTTGGGGAGTCTTGAGAAAGGGAGCCCTGCTGAGCTCATATGGTTCAGGGAGGACCCGGCTTCAAGCTCCGAGCTCGGTCCTCCCATGTGGGTGCTCGGTAATTGAGGACATTTTCTCGTAGATTCTCCTCCCCGTTTCTTAGGAGTAATGTTCGGTGAAGACCCATGGCGGGTGTTTTTCCCCGTCTGTGGCCGTTTCTATGGAGTGATGCTACTCGCGTTCGCCTTATTGTCTCTATTCATGGGATATTCATACCATGAGGCCAGGGACAACTCCCAGCGTGTTGCAATAGCTGCCCTTTATAAGGTTGAGGAGTTTGCTACGGATGCCCAGGGCCTTCCCTCGATTTTCCAGAAGGTGAGAGAGGACCTCCTACGCTATGGTTGCAAGCCCTCCCTCCTTAGGAAGGCAGAGCCAGACACGGCCATGTATAACTACTTTATAATACGTGTGTATGGGCTACGTTTTAGCGAGTTCAGGACATACATGGGCATAGCCTACGGGGCCCTAGGCCTCTCCATGACACCTGAGCTTGAACTCGGCTTGTCGAGGTTGTCAGACTACCTGAGAGACCTTGCCCAGGACTACTACACAGCGATGGTGACGGGTAAGGGGTTTGAATGTGACAGGCTGCCAAGCAATGAGGACATACAGGTCCTCGTCGAGGCTATGGAGAAGATTCGGCACGAGGTCTCCCTAGTCATCCATGAAGGTAAGGAGTTCAACGGGCTGGGCGTCGAGTCTATTCGGCTTCTGTGGGATTTCATCAAGAGAGTGGAGAGATAATAAAGTCCTTCAACCGAACGTGATTGGTTCTTACAAGACCCGCCTCCATAACATATATAGGGTCTGAACTGCCCTCGTTGCAGCAAAACGTGTTAGGATTAGGCTCTTGGATTGGGATTATATACCTGGCACTAAAGATGTAAATACGTGTACAGGAGCTCCTACTTACGCTACATGCAGGGAGGGGATACTCCACGCGGGCAGGCGAAGAGGTGCTGGCGGAGCTGCAACAGGTAAGCAAGATGTATGGGAAAACCAGGGCCCTGGACTCCGTGTCACTGGGCGTCAGACCCGGGTCTGTGCATGCCCTCTTAGGCCACAATGGGGCGGGCAAGACTACTTCTATTCGTCTCCTGGTAGGCCTTCTCAGGCCGGATTCTGGCCATGTCAGGGTCCTGGGCATGGACCCCTACAGGAGCCCCAGTGTTCGTAGACACATTGGCTACGTGGGGGAGAATGAGGGGCTTTACAGGGGCCTCTCGGTCGCTGTTAACCTTAGTAGGTTCTGCCTGTCCAAGCTAGCTGACATAGAAACGTGTAGGCGTGAGGTGGCCCGCGTCGCGGAGACCTTTGAACTGGATGGTCTTCTAGACAAGAAGGTTGGCGAGCTCTCCTCGGGTAATAGGCAGAGGGTGGTGCTGGCACGGGCGTTCTTGGGCTCGCCGAGGGTTGTAATCCTCGATGAGCCCTTCAACAAGCTTGACCCTGTATGGAGGGCGCGTTTGAGGGGTTTTCTGAGAAACTACGCCGAGAAGAATGGAGCGGGGGTGCTGTTCTCTACACACGTGCTCTCGGATGTGGAGGAGGTGGCGGATTTCATTACCATATTAAGGAGGGGCACGGTAGTGTTCCAAGGGTCGTTGGGCTCCCTCCAGTCATCTGATAAGAGAATCGAGGTTAGGATAGCCAGTAGGGACAGGGCGGGCCTCGAGGTCCTGGCACGGGCGTTCGCCGACAGAGTTGAGCGTGTTGCCGATGGTTTTCTTGTGATGAACCTAAATGACCCGGGGGAGGTGCATGACCTCCTTGGACTCATAGCTGAGAAAAGGATACCCCTGGACTCTCTTGAGGTGAGGAGGCTCTCGCTGGAGAGGCTCTACTTGTACTACTATGAGGGTGGCGGGGGATGGAGACGCGGGGAACTAGGCTGGCCAAGTACCTGTGGGCGGGGCTTCAGGAGGCCCTGTTCACCCTTAGGACCAGCGCGTTCATGATAGTGGCGTTCTCTGCGTTCATCTTGCTGTATGCCCCCTTGGGTGTCTACAACCTGCTTCACATGGAAGTACTTGCCATGCTCCCTGAAGAGGCTAGGCTCCGCGTCGCCCTCCCGGTAGTTACCATGAACAGCATCCTCCTCTCCCTGCTTCTCGGAGTTATAATATCGTCTACCATAGAGCAGGAAAAGACGGGGCAGGTGCTCGAGTACCTGGTTGCCTTTTCCCCCTACACTGTGGGTGAGTACCTTCTCATAAAGCTGGTCTCCGCCCTGGTGCTGGGCGTGTTAATTATCGTCCCCTACACGATTCTTGTTTATCTCGTTCTCGAGACCAGCACTGCTGTTGGCCTGGGTTTCCTGCCCCGCCTACTCTTCTCCATAATCGCCTCAGCCGCCTCTTTCACCCTCTTCTTTGTACAGGTTATGCTAATCTTGAGCCCAAGGCACACGGGTGTGCTCAAGCTCCTTGTAATAATGCTCGTCTTCATCACCCTGTCCCTTCTAATGAAAAACACTAGCCCCGGCGGAGACGCGCTGGGGCTCAGCGGCTCCCTGTCAGCCATGAGTGGTCCTCTCAACGCCCTTTCCCTGGGAGTCCTACTGGTTTCCATAGTGGTCTATATTGCATATGGTGACAAGATAATGGAGCGGGCGGTGAGGTGAAACCCCACAGTGGCCAACAAGAGCATAGTCTTCATGATTCTTCTCGCGGGAGTCATAGCTGCGTTCCTTGCAGTTGTAGCTTACCTGATGGGCGTCGAGGGCTCCCTTACCAGCTATGGTATTGCAGTTACCTCGGTCCTAATAGCTATGGCACTGACATCGAAGAAGATGCGTACGGGTGGGTCTAAAGAGTCTGGCGGGTAGCGGTTTTGCCTGAGTAATGTATCTCGTTAACATTCCTTGTGGAACCATGGTTATCAGGATTTACTACTGTGTGCGTGGGCGACGCTGTGTCGGAGTATGTGAGCTTTTGAAGAAAGGCGTCCATAGTGTTGCACGAGACCATCAAGACTGCTGATAATAGGTAACCACGGACACGGACGAGTAAGGAGGGGTAGCAGGCTAAGCCCCTCCCTTGGCTCAACCTGTTACCTGCTGGAGTCTCCTTGCTTTGTCTTCAGTTCTTTTAAGAGCTCCTCGACATTGATTGACTCGGGGAACCCTAGGAGCTCGCGGTCCTCTGTAACCAGCTTTGCCTTCTTGATTCGCGCCGCGTATAGGTATGCGGCGTCGTAGTAGGTTAGGTTTTCTCGGAGAGCGAGGTCCAGGATTTTGCCCAGGTCTCCTGCGTCCATCCTGGTTATGGGGAGGAGTCTGAGCATCTCTTGGAAAAGCCTGGCGACTTTCGCCGGGTTCCTCGCCCTTCCCTTGTGGTGTTCTTTCCAGATTGTGTTCCCGACCTAGTAGAGGGTCAGGTCCAGCACCGTGAAGAGCTCGCTATATTCTAGTATATCTTCTTTGAGGGACAGGAGGAGGGGATAGAGGGCCGAGGCGTCCAGCACATACTTGGGGGCCTTGGAAGTCACCTCTCCTTCCTCGACTCCCTGACGCTCCTCACCCACTCCTCTACAGAGGTGTCCATTTCTCGGAGAGCTTCACCTAGCAGTCTTCTGAAGAGGTCGGCCCGGGCCCGCCTAACCTCCTCTTCTAGGGCCTTCTCCACGACCGCCCTCAGGTCTATGCCCAGCCTCTCAGCCTCTTCCTTGAGCTCCCGTCTAACGCGTACGGATACAACGCTCGTTGACATTACGGCTCCCCTCATAGACTGTATACAGATACCTGTATATGAAAATTTAGTATACAAAACCAATACTCCTATCGGTGTGCAAACAATAATTCCCCCTTTAGCTAGCGAGTGGTCGCATGTTCTAGATATTAATGTAAGAGGAGGTGCGATGCTGGGTCGTCTTATTGTTTGCGAGACGCTCTGTGCATCATCTTCCCAGGTAAAATAGGAATGTCATCAAAGCCAATACGGCAACTGTGGCCCCTCCCAAGGCTTACCAGCCAGGCTTGATTACGATGGCTTTCACTGGTCCAGGCCCCCGGACCATCAGAGTTGGGGCTAATACTTCCCTGGGTTAGGGCCATTAACTGGGGGAGGGCCTATTGTTGGCGGCAGTGTTTTTCTAGGAGCTTGTTATCGGCATGCTTCCGAATTATTCTTCTCAGGAGCTTCTCGGGCCCTCTACGGGCCTCCTTCTCCGCCTTAGCATAGTCTTGCGAGGGGGCGGGCCGCCTCCAGAGCCTGAGGGCCTCTATCCACCCGCGTTCAGCCGCCCTGCAGAGGGGGCTCGCTTCACAGGTGCCCTGGGCATCTATGAGGAAGACGTATCGGGTCCACCAGTCCACCCGGTGGAGGCCCGTGCTGTACCCCCTTTTAATGTACAGGGAGTCCCTCCCCTCAAGTGAGGCCAGGTAGAGGGGCAGCATGACCGACACCATCTCCCGCCCGGGCGCGGGGCGGAGGAGCCTCCTCAGGACCTCTCCCGACTCCCTTGGCGGCTCAAGGACTCCAAGTAGATGGCCCAGTCTCTCATAGTAGAGGAGGTCGGCCACCTGCTCCTCCAGCTTCAACAGCCTCCTCCTCCCACCCTCCAGGTGCAGGGCCCCTACGGCCAATAGACTCCTCCACCCATGCCTCCTGGAAGCCGCTGCCAGCGCGGCCCGGCCCAGTGTGTCGGTCACATAGCTCCCCAAGTTGGCCTCATAGCCAGTCACGAGCCCATCTCCACCCAGGTCAGCATAAAGGGCACACCCTGGCCTGTGCTTGGCCGCAATCCAGTCAAGGGCCCTGTCCACCTCCTCCCGCTTTCCGTGGACGCAGACCTTGTAAACAGTCAAGCGGGGAAAAGCCTCCTTCAGAGCCCACTCGAAATCCCTCTCCCCATAAACAGTAGGCACGAATAGGCTCCCAGCAACACGCCTTCCCCTATAAGCCCGTGGGTCGCAGTCAGAGAAGCTAGCAAACACCACCCCATCTAGGCTACCTATCATAGAGGATGCAAGCAAGGCGGCTAAACCCACATCACCACCCCCACCCAGACCACCCACAAGTATAACACGATCACCTCTCAGACGCAGTTGCCACCCCAACTGAACTTCAAAATACTCCCTATTCCTGATCTACGGTTATTATGCCGTTTAGCATGAGTATTCGCAAAGCCCGCCATGTTGCGTAGTCGTAACTTAGTTCATTGGCTCCAAGTTTCAAGCCACATTTAGCTAGGCGTTGAAAATTCTTTTTAGTAACAGGTGCAAAACCGTATGATATTGACGTTTATGCCATAATGAGGCCAGCGTCACTCATCAGTTGACCCTTCGCCCCTAACTTACTATGTGGCTCGTTACATGTTATCATAACCCCGTTATCATGGTCCATTGCCTCAAAGCTTTCTTCAAGAGCTCCCTATAACCTCCCCTACCCCCGGACCCTACTTCTCTCAGAATTTCCAACAAGTAATAACATAGACCACGCCAGCGCTCATGGGAACCCGCCTGAGATTACCAGATTAAAACACTCTACTGTCAAGTAGCCCCACCTAAGCCTGACCCCTCCCCTTCTAAAACTCTACTAAACCGCAACAACTCATCCAACCTCCCTCATCAAGGATACCCCTAAGCTCCCCAAAAGCCACCTCCCGAAACCTTGACCTCCCCCGTAAAACTCCAAAAGGTACTCGCCTCAATTCCGTCTTCCCCTTCTCTCTTCAGCAGTCCCTTAACTTCATTCAAAAACAGAATAGTATACCTACTCAACAAAACCACCATATAAAAACAACTATTCAAACGTGACGAAGTTACTCAAAATATTACAAGCAAGTATGGAACAATGCAAGATGCAGGCCAGACTATTATAGTTTAATATGGTTAAACCCTTTTCTTAAACTAGGTTCAGGGATATCACATATATGGCCCTGATGACTTCATGAGGGCTGGTGAAGAACGATTCTCCTAATCTTGATCTTGATGTGTTAAAATATCCTTACTAAGACTGAGCCGAGACTCTTATCGTATGTTGGAGCTGCTGTGTTTGCGTAGTTGGAGTGAACGTATACATATAGTCCGACCATAAGTATTATTAAGTTAGTTAATGGGAACGGGAGATGTTAATCGAACCAAGCTATACATGCACATGGTTTTCCATAAACAACTTTTTCAATAATTTTTAAAAATATTATTGTTTTATCTTAGAATATAGTGTACATACCTTGATTACTAAATATTATTAAAAGGTAACTATCAAACGGCTTTTTAGAATTAAGTGTTTTCTTTAAGATATGCTTTACTTTGTGTTAAGATATAATAATTAAAATTAAATTATAAA
>JALWDA010000161.1 GCA_027014955.1 Desulfurococcales archaeon
TTCGCGCCCACACCCTCACTCCCGTGGACCAGTTCCAGGTATTCGGAGTTCAACAGGAATTGTGCCAGATTACTCTGGCACGCTCCCTATTGGTGCTCTACCCCCTGAAACCTACCACGAGGCTGCCCCTAAAGGCATTTCGGAGAGAACGAGCTATCACCGAGTTTGATTGGCCTTTCACCCCTACGCACAGCTCATCCGATGGCTTTGCAACGCCAACCGGTGCAGTCCTCCACCAGGTGTCACCCCAGCTTCAACTTGGCCATGCGTAGATCACCAGGCTTCGCGTCTAACCCCACTGACTAATACGCTCCTGTCAAACTCGCTTTCGCTACGGCTCCCTACCTAATAGGTAGTTAACCTCGCCAGTGAGGTTAACTCGTAGGCTCATTCTGCAAAAGGCACAAGGTCACCCCACTAAAAGGGCTCCCTTCGCCCGTAGGCGCATAGTTTCAGGCTCTCTTTCAACTCCCTGCTCGGGATACTTTTCACCTTTCCCTCACGGTACTAGTCCACTATCGGTCACCCAACGTATTTAGCCTTGCCAGGTGGTACTGGCAGCTTCACACAGGGCTCCACTGACCCCGTGCTACTCAGGAACTCACCAAGAGCTCGCCTCAACTTCGCGTACAGGACTATCACCTTCTCCGGTGGAGCTTCCCAGCTCTCTTCCGCTCGCTGAAGCAAACCCTTATTACGGTGAGTCCTACAACCCCGTAGCCCCTAATAAGACTACGGTTTGGGCTCCTCCCCTTTCGCTCGCCGCTTCTGTGGGAATCTCTGTTGATTTCTTTTCCTCCGGGTACTGAGATGTTTCACTTCCCCGGGTTCGCCTCCACTTATCGTGGATGCCTACTCTTCAAGTAGGCAGGTTGCCCCATTCGGGAATCCTGGGATCTTAGCTCGTGTGCAGCTCCCCCAGGCTTATCGCAGCTTACCACGCCCTTCATCGCCGTTGGGTGCCAAGGCATCCACTATGCGCCCTTACTATCCTTTCCCCTTAACCTTTAATCAATTACATTCCCCCCCTCTACCTTTACCTTATGTCTTACACCTTATTAATCCTAGTGGAGGATAGCGGACTCGAACCGCTGACCCCCTGCTTGCAAGGCAGGTGCTCTAGCCAACTGAGCTAATCCCCCCTCACTAAACATGGGCCTGCGTGGACTCGAACCACGGACCTCCACATTATCAGTGTGGCGCTCTAACCACCTGAGCTACAAGCCCCTAAATTATATATAACCTCCCCTCATGCTGGTAGACGTGCTAAAAAAACACGAAGCCTATTATCCAGCCGCACCTTCCGGTACGCCTACCTTGTTACGACTTAGCCCCAGTCACCACGCATACCCTCAACAGGGTCCAACCCCCGTCTTCAGGTATACGCAGCTCCCATGGCTTGACGGGCGGTGTGTGCAAGGCCCGGGAACGTATTCACCGCGGCATGGCTGATCCGCGATTACTAGCGATTCCACCTTCATGCAGCCGAGTTGCAGACTGCAATCCGTACTACGCACGCCTTTCAGGGATTCGCTCACCCTCGCAGGCTCGCTCCCCGCTGTAGCGTGCATTGTAGCATGTGTGTCGCCCTGGGCGTAAGGGCCATGATGACTTGACGTCATCCCCACCTTCCTCCCTCTTACGAAGGCTGTCCCCGTAGAGTGCCTCATACCCCGCAAAGTATGATGGCAACTACGGGCAGGGGTTGCGCTCGTTGCGGGACTTAACCCAACACCTCACAGCACGAGCTGACGACAGCCATGCAGCACCTTGCATGCCACCCCCCATAAGAGAGGAACCTACCATCTCTGGTAGGCTTGTCGCATGCATTCTAGCCCAGGTAAGGTCCCTCGCGTAGCATCGAATTAAACCACATGCTCCACCGCTTGTGCGGGCCCCCGCCAATTCCTTTGAGTTTCATCCTTGCGGACGTACTCCCCAGGCGGCGTGCTTAACGGTTTCCCTGCGAGACTGACCCTAAACAAGGCCAATCCCTAGCACGCATCGTTTACTGCGTGGACTACCAGGGTATCTAATCCTGTTTGCTCCCCACGCCTTCGTGCCTCAGCGTCGGTCCTACGTCAGCTACCTGCCTCCGCTTTCGGCCTTCCTCCCGATATCTACGCATTTCACCGCTACTCCGGGAATTCCAGTAGCCTAACGTAGACCCTAGTAAGACAGTATCGGCAACAATCCCACGGTTAAGCCGTGGTCTTTAATCGCCGACTTGCCTCACCGCCTACGCACCCTTTAAGCCCAGTAACTCCGAGCAACGCTCGCACCCTACGTATTACCGCGGCTGCTGGCACGTAGTTTGCCGGTGCTTATTCGTAGGGTACCTTCAATCGCCCCCGTCGGAGCGACTTAGTCCCCTACAAAAGCGGTTTACAACCCATCAGGCCTTCCTCCCGCACGCGGCATGGCTGGGTCAGGCTTCCGCCCATTGCCCAAGATTCCCCACTGCTGCCTCCCGTAGGAGTCAGGGCCGTGTCTCAGTCCCCATGTGGCTGACCATCCTCTCAGACCAGCTACCGATCATAGCCTTGGTGAGCCTTTACCTCACCAACTAGCTAATCGGACGCAAGCCCCTCCATAGGCGGCTACAAACCAGCCTTTCACTACCAGTGGATGCCCACCAGTAGCTATACGGGGGATTACCCCCAGTTTCCCAAGGCTATCCCCCTCCTATGGATAGGTTACTTACGCGTTACTCACCCGTCCGCCGGTCGCCAGCACTACCTTGCGGTAGCCTGCTGCCCCACGACTTGCATGTGTTAGGCCTGCCGCTAGCGTTCGCTCTGAGCCAGGATCAAACTCTCCATCATAACATTACCCTAACCTATACGCACGCCTACCAGCTCAACCTCCCCTCCATAATATCATCCTTCAATATATTTCTCACACCAAAACCTCCACAAACGGACCGCAAAGGTATACAAAAATTATTATTTATCCAAAAAAAATTTTTTTCTCCCTTACTACTAACCC
>JALWDA010000162.1 GCA_027014955.1 Desulfurococcales archaeon
GAGAAGGAGATCCCCTACATCCCCTCCCTCATCTACTACGAAGACCGGTTCACCAACTACATCGGCTTTCAGGTGATAGAGAAGGCCCTTGAGAACAGTCGTGGGGCCTTTCGCTGGATCAAGGCCTACATTCAGCAGGAGAGGAACGTAAAGTACCCCCTCGCCGACGGTACCCAGGTGGACTACTTTCAGGCAGGCCGGGACTTTCTGGAAAAGGTCCTCGCCTTCGCCACAAGCTCGGGCTATGTGGACCTGAGCTCTTGCGAGGTGGCCTTCACCGTGCCTGTGGAGGCCTTTGAGCACTACTCAGAGTGGCTGGCCAACACCTGCCTTGAGCTGGGGGTGAAACGCTACCGGTTCATAGACGAGTCCAGCGCCTGTATCTTCGGCTACGACACCCATCTGCAGCCCGGGGACACCTTTCTCATCTTTGATTTTGGCGGTGGCACCCTGGATGTCTCCATAGTGCGGATGGAGGAGCAGGTGGAGGGTGGAAAGGGATGCCGGGTTATCGGCAAGGCCGGCTGCCAGGTGGGAGGCCGCACCATAGACGGCTGGCTCTACGACGACATGCTGCGGCGGGCGCAGATTGACCCCCTGGAGGCTCGGAAAGCCAGCGCCCTCTTTATGCTGCAAGTGGAGAAGGTGAAAGAGCACCTCACAAGTCATCTATCTTGCGACTACGACATACTCCACGGCCCCACGGGCCTGCGCCTCAAGGGCACCTACCACAGGGGCGAGCTGGAGGATCTCATGGAGGATAGGGGCCTCTACCACCACGTGCAGGAGACCCTGGAGCGGGCCCTGAAGCAGGCGGCGGAGCGGGGATACGCCAAGGGGGACATCAAGGAGTGCCTCATGGTGGGGGGCAGCAGCCTCATCCCCAGCATCCGGCGGCAAGTGCGCACCCTATTCGGAGAGAAGGTGCGGTTCTTCAGGCCCTACGATGCCGTGGCCCGTGGTGCCTGCCGCTTTCTCACCAGCGACGTGGAGGCCCTTTACGACTACATTCAACACGACTACGCCATCAAAAGCTACGACAGCCGCAGGGGAGAACACGTCTTCATCCCGTTGATTCCCAAGGGTACCCGGTATCCTACCCAGAACGGGTTCAAGCGCATGACCCTCAAGGCCACCCGAAACGGCCAGCGGTTCTTCGGGATAAACATCTACGAGGTGGCGGAGAAGGAGAGCATGCCTACCGGAGTGGGGGAGATCGTCTTTGACCTCAATGGTGGGGCGGTCTTTGAGACCGGTGTCTCCGGCGGCAGGGCGGGCACCGAGTTCTGGATGAATGCGGACAACCCCACCTTCATTGAGGCGGACCCCCCGGCGGAGCGCGGAGCACCCCGATTCTCCGTGAGCTTCAGGGTGGACAGCCAGAAGCGCCTTTTGATCACCGTGCGGGACATCCTCACCCAGAGGCTGCTTTATGAGGACTATCCCGTGGTAAAGCTGAGATGAAGCATAAATGTAATTGGAGTAAGCAAAGCGCTTCCATCCCCAAAATGCCGTCCCTCCGCATCCACTCCACGGTTGAAAAGAGCAGGGCCAATGGTCCCGGCGTGAGGGCGGTGGTCTGGGTGCAGGGCTGCCCCTTCACCTGCCCCGGCTGCTTCAACCCGGGGCTCAAAGATCCAAAGGGGGGCAACGAGGTAACTGTGGAAGACCTCTTTCAATGGATACGCTCGGTGAAGGGGATTGAGGGTATCACAATAAGCGGGGGCGAGCCCACCGAGCAGATACCGGCCCTTGTAGCCCTGTTAGAAAGGGTGAAAGAAGAGACCAACCTTTCGGTTCTGCTCTTCTCGGGACGCACCTTGAAGGAGATCCTAAGCCTACCCATGGGAGATAGACTCGTCTCCCTGTTGGATGTGCTTATTGACGGTCCTTACGACCCGGCCTTGGCCAATCCGCCTGGTGTCTGGCCCTCGTCTTCAAACCAGCAAATCCATCTTCTCACCAGCCGCTACGCCGCTTCAGACTTCTCCAATCTGCCGTTTCAGGAGGTTGTGATCGCAGCAGATGGCGAGATAGTGGAAAGCGGTCTTTTCTATCTATTGCACGCTCCAAGATGATCCCCATAGGGAGGGTCTCTGTTTCCTCACTTGCCTTTTACGGCGCATTCTCCTACGTGGTGGCTCACCCCCACCTGTTTTGACCCTCTTCTGGTTAAATAGGCTTTCTCACTCCTTTGGTATCTCCCAGTGCATAAGGTTGAACAACGAGGTACGCCACAGCTCTCTTAGCATTGCCACAGGCAGGTTCAGATGGTGATCTTTGGTCTGTATGCTAAGCGTGCTTCCCGACACCTCTCCTATGGTGTTTATGGGTATCTGATACCTCTCGCAGAGATCCGCAATGTCGTCGTGGTTGGCGGGAAGATAAGAGATGACCACCCTTCCCTGATCCTCTCCAAAGAGTAGGGGAATGGTCTCAAGCTCAATCTCGTCAAGCATGATCTCTGCCCCTAAGAGGTCAGGGCTACTTATGCAGCACTCTGACAGGCAGACGGCTAAACCTCCTTCAGAGGTGTCGTGGGCAGAAGAGATGAGCTTGTTCTTTGCCAGCTCCACCAACAGCTGATGCAGGCGGTGCTCCTTCTCTAAGTCAACAGGGGGAGGATCTCCCTCTAAAACCCCCTGTAAAGCCCAGCTGTAGAGGCTTCCTCCCATGTGGCCCTTGGTCTCTCCTAAGACTGCCACAAGATCCCCTTCGGTCTTGAATCCCTGGGTCACCACCCACTCTAAGTTCTCAAGAATACCCACCATCCCTATGGTGGGAGTGGGCATTATGCCCTTTCCATTGGTCTCGTTGTAGAAGCTTACGTTCCCTCCTGTTACCGGCGTCTCAAGGGTCCGGCAGGCATCACCCATACCCTTCACAGCCTGAGCAAACTCCCACATCACCTCTGGTTTCTCAGGGTTGCCAAAGTTGAGGCAGTTGGTGATGGCCTTGGGCATGGCCCCGGAAC
>JALWDA010000163.1 GCA_027014955.1 Desulfurococcales archaeon
GGGGTATACCCTGCAGGGCCTGTTCTTCACCCAGTGGCTTTGGATACTCCTCAACCTCCTGGCTCCAGCCCTCCTAACGCTCCTCGCTCCAGAGGCGAGCCTGTTCAGGGAGCTGGGGCTCCTTTGGCCCATAGGGGTCTATGTTTGGCTCACCGGGTTCGAGGCTGCCATACTCTCGGGGGCCCTGGTCGAGGGGTATGGGTGGAGGAAGAGCTTCCAGGCGGCACTGGTATCGCTTCTCCTGGTCTACGTGACGAGCGTGATACACGCCTGGGGGACCCTAAAGGCTATCTTCGGAAGCGGGCCCAGCTGGGTGGTGACGAGCAAGAGGGGGGAGTATGAGGACCTCTACAAGGAGTAGCGGCTCACTAGACACCATTTTCAAGGGGTTCTCCCACCCCTTTGCGGCCATAGGCTTGGGCATAATCGCGGCAACGGTACTAGTGCTGCTGGCTGCATTCGAGCTCTACACGGGCCTCTCGACCCTCCAGGCGTCCCTCATACAGAGCATACTAGAAGGGATGGGCCTCTGGACTCTCAGGCTGGAGCCCTGGACCATACTGGTCTCCAAGGACCACGTCATAACAATTATTCTCACAAGGGAATGTATAGGCATATACTCTGTCACGGTCTACAGCCTCCTAGTTCTGACCACCCCCGGGAGACGGGGCGCTGACAAGGCAATGTGGCTCGCGGGGGGCTCGGCCCTCCTCTTCACAGCCAACATCCTCCGCATAGCAGCATCGGCCGTGGTGGGAGCAGAGGCGGGAGTGTTCTGGTTCCGCGTCTTCCACGACGTCCTGGGCTCGGCATTCATGCTGGGCACGGTAATCGCGCTCCTCGTGGACTGGCTCCACCGCACCGGGTAGGGGAGGCAATTGGCGGAGAAAAATGACACTGGGGGCGAAGTCGCAGAGGGAGGGCCTCTTCCCAGGGTTTCACAGGGCCTTCAGCAACGTATCGTTGTGAAGGGACTTCCACCGTACTTGCTAATGTTTGTCCTGGTCGCGTTTACCATCTATCTGGCAAAGGGCCTTGTGGGAGGGAAGGGTCTCCCCCTCTACGAGGGCCCACCCTACGAGAGGTCTCTGGCCTTCCACATCGCCTGGGCACAGGTTGTCACGGGTGAGGGGACGCCCTGCTTTGACACCTGGTGTGGCTTCTTTGATGCCCTCCGCTTCTATCCGCCCCTTGGCAACTTGCTTGTCTTGGTGCTGGGCGTCCTGTTTGGGAGCTTCTACACGGGGGGCGCCCTGGCCTTCCTCTTAGCCTTCGTGTTTATGACTTTGGGCCTCTTTGCCTTCCTCCACCGTGTCACGGGTAGTGGATTGGTGGCTTTCGCGGCCACCCTTGTAGCCCTAGGGATGCAGGCGGTGGTCTCCCTCGTTGCGTTCTATTGGGAGTACACGCGTGTGCTGGGGGATGGTTTCCTACTGCTCTTCATGGCCCTCTCCTACCCCATCCTCTACCGGGGGGAGGCTGCCCGGAGGCCCCATGTGCTGGGGGTTTTGGGCGCCCTGGTTGTCCTAACTAGCCTCATCTCAGCCATAATGATGGCCCTCTACGTGGCCATGGGCCTATTCCTCTGGTTGAGGAGACGGGAAAGACTGCGTGTCGAAACCTACTCTAAACCTCTCCCGGCGGGCCTGCTTGCTCTCATCACATTCGGGGCATTGACCGCATGGTGGCTCATCCCAGCGCTGCTTCCTTATGGGATCGAGCACTACCTTCGCATAGGTACTCCCTTTTCGGATAAAATCGGGCTCTTCGTACCCGACCTACTCTCGCCTGGGCTTTCCTTCGACTACTCGCTTCCAGGTTTGCAGGCATTGTTTGTCATCATTGTTACTGCGATGCTAGCTGTTAGGCGAGGGCAAGTGGACCGCGGCCTCTTAGCCCTACTGGTAGTTGTCATTCTCTTCGCATTGGTGGTTTACGGTCAGGGAACCAGGATGTACGCCTATGTGGGCATACTCCTCCTGGCAACCTCCCTCTCAAGACAAACTAATTCATCCCCTAATCATGGCAAGCATGTCAGCGGGGAACTATTGTTCTCATGGCTGGCTTTAGTGGCCATGGCCCTGCTACTGCTCCCCCCAGCTATGGGCGTGTACGGGTCTAAGCTGGTAGTGGACCGGTCTTTTGCAGATAGCGACGAGTACAAGGTCAGCCAGTACCTTGAGGATCTCGTCAACTCCACGGAGAGGGCCTACCTAATGTACGGCCCCCTCTTCAGGGGGTCCCAATGGCTGAACGTCTTCGCGCCCAGCGTGGACCAGGTGGGGAGCGTTTTCCAGGAGGGCTGCGTGTTTGTAGAAGAGTGCTCTCAGCTGGACTGGGTGGTGAAGAACACCCTCGACGCCCCCGCCTTCACCCGCCTAGCGGACGCGCTTAACGTCACCGTGCTTGTGGTTGACAGGGTTTGGTACGTTGGGGGCCCGAACCTGGCGAAGGTTTTAGAGGAGAGGGGACTCTTAGAGCCCCTGGGCGACTTAAACGCGAACCTCACATACTCCCTGGTCTTCCTCTACAAGCCCCCTAGGGAGAACGGGGTAAGGGAAGACGACGGGCCTGGAGTCCTTGGCGTAGAGAGACTCTCTCCCCTGGAGTGCATGGCTACCCCGGCCAAGGTTGCTGGCTACTCCCTGTCGCTCACTCTTGGTTTACTTGCTCTACTCCTTACACGGTTCACGAGGCAAGAGTGATGAGAACTGTGGTAAAAACGCCTGCGGAGAAGCCCGCCCCCATACTAGTGTAGCACATCATTGATGCTATAGTATGCCCTGGGTCTGCCGGCTTATCTCCCCCCGTACCCATTCCACCAGCTCCTGGGGAGTGTTGAAGCTGAGCTTCACCTCCCGGGGCCTGTAGCGGCCCTCCTCGTCCACCCCGTACCGTATATGGGTGGCAGTGACGCTTCCCTGCTGGAGCTCCCTCTTCCCCACGACGACTATTAGGGGTATTC
>JALWDA010000164.1 GCA_027014955.1 Desulfurococcales archaeon
GAGCCGGAAATGCCGAGCCCCCCGAGACAAAAATAAAACCCTACACCCACAAAATATACAAACATGCGAGAAACAGCGGCCGTCGTCTAGCCTGGACTAGGACGCCGGCCTCCCAAGCCGGCGATCCCGGGTTCAAATCCCGGCGGCCGCACCAGCAACCCATACTTACTTTCTATTAACCTGGGGAAAAGTGATGTCCGAGATAGTGGTCAAAGTCCCACCCGGTATAGATGCTGAAAAATTAAGAAAAAGGATAGAAGCCCTTTTGCCTGTAGCTGCTAGTGACGAATTTGAAAAGATAATGGAGTTAATCGAGGAACATGGGTTCTTAAAGTTACAAGAAGACAGTCTTAGGGAGTTTCTAGAGGAAGAACCGGATGTATACACAAAAAAGGATGTTAAAAGGTAAAATAATCTTGGTATATTTCCCCTTCACCGATTTAACGGGGAAAAAGCTTCGCCCCCGCACTCGTTCTGTATGACGGGAGCGAGGATGTGATAGTGGCTTTTATATCTTCAAAAATGGAGAAGTACGAAGCTGAGACAGACATACTAATATCCAGTGACCATCCTGAATTCGAAATAACTGGGTTAAAGAGAGACTCTGTACTTAAACTAAGCAAAATAGCCACACTAAACAAGAGATTAATAGCCGGAGAAATTGGTAAAGTAGGGCCATTGCTTAGTATGGAGATAAATAAGAAGCTTCACAAAATACTAACCCTGTAGCAATATTTTAACGACACATTGCCACGGGCTCTTAACAAGATTAACATAGTTCGTACAAGAAGCAGGCATATAGAAACAATTCACGATTACCGAGGAGGTAAGTATTAGAGTGGGTTGTGAAGTCAAGTAAAAAGAGCTGCTGAATGCACTATCCTACAATCTCTTTTGAGGGGTTTACAGAATTTGAGACAACTTCAGCTTTTTAAACGGATTTGCCCAAACGGTTTTTAGTCCCGCGGGGACGGTGGGCTTCATGTCGCTTGCGGTCACCATGGTAGTGTTGCTGGCGGCTTTCTTTGCGCTTTATGGCATGGTGCCCCGCCGGGGCCTTATGCTGAGGGTCTATGTGGGTCTGGTCAGCTTCCTTGCCTCCTCCATAATTTTGCTCCACTACCTTAGCCTTCTCTCACAGCCGGTCAAGGTTAGGATACTTCCCTTCGTAATCGTGGAGGAGTATGGGAATTACAGTGTCTTGGCCCTGGACTGGGGCCAGATTGTGCTGCTTATGTTCCTAGTAACCCTATACGGCCTCTACAAGTCTGGCTACCTCGCGGGAAGGAGGTCAAGCGAGGCCGAGGAACCCTCCATGGCCGAGCCAACTCAAGATAACAGGAGTGGCCCTAGGGACGAGGACACGACCACTCTTGGGACCCCGTGGGAGGATAAAAGCTCCACAGGCAGGGATGGGGAAGAGAGACGCGGCTAGCCCGTGTTCTCCTAGTATGCTATTTGTAGACCGTGGTGATAATGTATACCGGCATCTCATCCTCCTTGACGGGTGTCCAGAAGGCACCCACGTAGTTTGGGTAGGTGAATGGGCTTGTATAATGCCACGGGTTTCCACCCACCCAGGCCGGGTGCTGGAGAGTTGAGTTGAACAGTTCAGCCCTGGCGCCATGGAGGGTGATCCCCTCTTTTGCATATATCCGGAATTCTATCTTGTAATAGGAGCCCCAGGTGCCGCTCCACAGCTCATACCTGGCATAGGAGTCCTCCCCAGTAACAGGGCTGCTGGAGTCGTTGGAGGTGTGTACTTGGAAAAGCGTGCTCTTACCAAGGCTACAGGGGAGCAGGAAAACACCCGACGCCTGCAGGCCACTGGCTAGTATTATGAGTATATAACGCCCCGGTGGGACCGCTTCTGAGGAGAACAGCCTAAGCTCAAAAGCCTCTCCAGGGCGCAGAACCATTGCATCCCCACCTCTGGTATCCAGCCACCATAGCCACGCCTTCGGGCTGTCCTCGCCCGGTGAGCGAATGTAAATAGCCCCACCGCTTAGACTGGCCACCGCGGTCCCAACATTCCTCACAACAACGTCCAGGGTATAGCATTTCCCCGGCATGGCCTCGTCTCGGACGGGCGTGACCTGCTCCACCTCTACAAGGCTACTGCCTGATGCCATGCTGGCTTCTTCGACGTTGTTTGAGAGGCTGGCCAGTAGCCAGTATATGGCGAGGGAGGAGGCCACGCTTATGAGGAGTAGGAGCAAGACGGCTGTAATGCTGCTAACTGCTCGTTTGTCCTGGTTAGGGTATTTATGTGTGGTAGGCGGAGTCATGGTACAAGGGGCCCTTACTAATGTGGTGTGATATGTATTAGCTGGTTTTAGTAACATTATTATACTAGTTGAAACCCTGTAAAAAATCTTCCTAAACACTCTAACGCCTCAACGCAGCAAACAAGACAACCCCCGCCACGATAAGGAACACACCCAATAATACCCCCCACTCCCCCGCTAAGAACCCACGTTCCGAGGCTGGGGCGTTTGTAGCGGAGGCGCTATCGCATGGGTTGACCCAGCCCAAGCGTTGTAGCAGGGCATCCCCAATGTAAAGAGGGTACCCGTAGGGCTTGTTCAGGTCACAGGCCGTCTCCAGCACCTTGCCCCATCCCGGTTTCTCGGGCTCGCCGTATGCTAGGAGCAGTATGCTGAACCCGTGTTCCCTGGAGAGCCTTGTTAGCCTCTCCAGGGTTATCTTGATGAAATCGAGGTCGCCCCCCTGGTAGACCTTGTAGGTTTCCTCCTCCCAGTCGTAGTAGGAGGCGAAGCTCTCGAAAAGCACCCCGTCTACAAACGGTGCTATCTCCTCGACTATGCTGAAACCCCTGTTAACAACAATCACCGCGTCAGGATAGCTCCTCCTTATATCGCCCACGAGGTCCACTATGGCCTCCCTCATCCAAGGATAGGCGTCGACCTGGTCCAGGT
>JALWDA010000165.1 GCA_027014955.1 Desulfurococcales archaeon
CCCCCAGGGAGAGGGTTAGGGGGAAGAGGAACAGCACCGTCTCCAGTCCCTCGCGGAAGACCAGCACGAAGCCCAGGCCCCCCATGACGAGGGCCAGCCTCCTCCCCCCGCCTTGGCTCAGCGCCCGGTCCACTCTCTCCTCCAGCCTCCTCTTAAGGTGCCTCCCCTCCCTCGCCATCCATATGACCACGCTTGTGAGGACAGGTACCGCCACGAAGGCGGCGACCGCCTCCATGAGGGCGGGGGAGAAGGGCAGGCTGGTGTATAGGCTGTAGACGCCCACGCCCAGCACCACGCTCACAGCCACAGCCGCCACGCTGCCGATATAAGTGTATCTTACTAGTCCCCTCCTACCCGTCTTGGCCAAGTATGCTGCCACTATCGTTACGAGCAGGAGTGCCTCGAAGGCCTCTCTGAACACTATGAGGAACTGGGGGATCATGGCAAAGCCTCGGGGACCCCCTGGTCCCCGTTACATGCTACGCCTTTAACGATAGTTAAAATACCGCATATACCACTAGGCGGCCTCCAAGCTTGGCGAGAGAATCAAAGTATATACATGTGGGAGAAAACGTTAAACCGGACAATTCCCGGACACGCCATCAAACCACAATGACGCAACACCAAAGATATAACAATTGTCCTCAACCCACCGCGTCCCCCACCAGCACGAGCATCTCATCCAAGCTCGACGCAAACAGGTACACGACAGGCTCCACACCCAGAGCCGGCAGCGCCAGGACAACGTCACACGTCCCCCGGCCCCGGGCCTCCTTCTCCACGGCCTCCAGGAGGTCCCACTCGTTGAAGTACTCTTCTGCGCGGCACACTATGTGGCCCCCCTCCACAAGCCTCTCCTCAACCTGCTCCCTATAGGCCAGCACGAAGGCCGCCCTCTTCCCCGGGTCCAGCCTTTTTACAGCCAGGAGCACCCGGGCCGTGTGGAGGCTCGCCCCATAGGCGGGGTCCCCGATGGCCTTCACCCTTGAACCCACGCGGATTATCCTCCCCGGGAATGCCACGGTCTGCATGTGGTTCAGAGCCCCCTCCTCCGCCAGCACGAGGTTGCTCCCCACCTGGGGAAGGGCCTCGTGGAGCCTCGGCACCCGGGAGAGCTCCCGGAACCAGAGGGTAAGCTCCTCCAGCAGGGGATCGCGTGGGGGCCGGTAGCTCTCGGTCAGGCTGCAGGGGTCTCGGAGGCGGGGGTTTTCCCGAGAGTAGGCCTCGCAGAAGACACCTCTTGCTATGAGGCTGTGCTCGAATAGAACAAGCCTATAAGCCACACCCGGAGGCCCCCGGGTCTCTATCTCGTGGGCGAGCAGCATTGCCATGGCCTCGATGTCATGGGGGTTGAGTCCCTGCTCCTGCAGCTTCTCCACAAGCTCTTGGGGGTCTCTGCGGGCTATTTTCCACACCATGGGCTGGCTGAGCCCCGTTATGCGGGCGAGCCTGTTCTGGCTGAGGCCTTTCTCGAGGAGCTTGTGGAGGGCGAGTTCTCTTAGGAGGGGGGTTATTCTCCTCGAGACGTGCTCGGCGGGGCTGTGCAACCACGTGCACCCTATAACCTGGTTATTGTACTTACTATAAAAATATATTCCGAGCTGGGTCAAAACAGTGAATGATTCCAACAACGTGGCCCATTACTTCCAATAACCGGGTTATTGGAAGGGGAGTGTCCATGGCAAGGAGCTTCACCCAGGCCCTCGACCAGGCCCCCTGGGGCGGGCCCCACTGGAGGCTCTTCACCCTCATAAGCCTCAACTACGCCCTCAACGGCATCATGTTCAGCATAGCCCCCGTCCTCGCCTACGTCGTCGCGCCCGAGAGAGCCCTCCTCATACTCGCCGCCAACCTCCTCAGCGAGGCCCTGGGCGCCGTTCTCCTGGGCGCCTTCGCCGACAGGTACGGGCGGAAGAAGATGTTCATGCTCAGCCTAGCCCTGGAGAGCGTCTCCCTCATACTCCTATTCCCCCTCCACCAGGACCCCGCCGCCTTCCTTGTGCTCACCAGCATAATGACCTTCGGCGTGGGAGGCGAGTTCGGGGCAGCCTACAGCCTAATAGCAGAGCTCGCCCCCCGGAGGCACAGGGGCAAGGCCCTGGTGCTGGCGACCAACTTCTGGAACATAGGCGCAGCGGTGTTCGCGGGGCTCGCGCTCATCGTCCAGCAGCTGGAGGCCGACGTGGGAGTGCAGGTCAGGGTCCTCCTGGCCTCCGCCCTCGGTACAGCAATCGTTGTGGGACTGGCCCGGATAGCCCTCCCCGAATCACCCCGCTGGCTGGTCTCGAGGAGGCGCGTGGATGAGGCGAGGGCCGTCCTAGCGGGCCTGGGCATAGAGGCCGAGGGCCTGGACTACACCCTGCCCCCCACCAGCTCCATCGGCCTCGGGGAGGCCCTGTCGCGATACAGGTTCCGCTTCCTCATACTGGCCATAGTCACGGTGACCCAGTACGTCACCTACGGCATGCTCGCCTACTACGCCCCCTACGCCCCTGGCTTCGCCTTCGGCGTGGAGCTGGCGCCCACAATAGTCCTCGTCGCCAACGCTGGCGCCAGCATCGGGGGCCTCTTCCTAGCAGCGTACATTGACAAGAGCAGGCGCAACGCCCTCCTAGCCGCGTTCGCCGGGGGGCTGGCGACGGCCCTCCTCATAATCTGGGCCCACGGCCTCGGGGCCAAGGGCCTCTTCCTGGCCCTGATCTTCGCCAACCTCTGGTTCAGCGAGTGGGCCTGGGGCGGGCTCAGCAGCCTCCAGTCCGAGCTCTTCCCCACCGGGGTGAGGGCGAGCGTAGTGGGCCTACTGACAAGCCTCACCGGGGTGGCCGGGGCCCTCGTCGTCTACTCCTCCACCCTGCTCACAGCAGGGGGCTTCCTCGCGACCGCCGCCCTCCTCTGGGCCCTTGGTCTCGTGGCTGCGCTGGCCTGGAGGCTCCGGGGC
>JALWDA010000166.1 GCA_027014955.1 Desulfurococcales archaeon
CCATAGGGTGACCTTGACCCTGCCGGTGTCGTCGCCGAGGATGGCCTCGCTTATGGTGCGGGGGCCCTTCTTGGTCTCTATGACGCGGGACTCACGGGTCTCTAGGACCCTGCCCTTTATCACCACGCCCTGGTCTCCTTCCTTGAGCTCCATTACCTTCTTGGGCTGAGAACTAGGGTTTTCTCCACTACTACTCAATACACTCTACCACGCTATCCGCTATAGGCCGCCACAGGGGGTTGTCCCGGGCGAGACCCTTTGAGAAGTCTCCCAGAACAGCCCAGCGCGGCGGCTCTGATACCCTCTATCCCCCACGTTTATAAAGCTTTGGGAAAAGCAATGCTTCAGGAGACCCCTATCTTCGACAACCCCCGCCTCCTCACCCAGGTGCGCCCCTTCCTCACGTAGCTGCGCCTCACCCTGTTGTAGAGGCTCATGACACGTTCTAGGAACTCACGGTCCCCGCAGAGGACCCGTCCGTCCTCGATAACCTCCAGTATGAAGGGGACTCCCTCCTCGAGCTTCTTCAGGAAAACACGGGTGGGTATGCCCAGGGGGCTGAGCTGGGGGAGGTCCTCGACGAGGAGAAGGAGATAGGATTCGCGGGGATCCTCGGGTAGACCATCTGAGACCACCAGCACGTCAATGTCACTGCTCTCCAGGTGATCTCCCCGCGCCCTGCTCCCGAATAGGACCACCAGTCTCGGGTTGAGCTTTCGATAGGCCTCACAAATCCTCTTCTCCCAGCCCCACAAGGCTCCCCACCCACTCCACTATCAACTCGGCGCACTTTATGCACTCGTGGGACTCCTCCTCTCCATAATAGTCCATCGGAGCGCCCTCGGGATAGGCATCAGGGTAGCGCGAGGGAATATAGTGGCGATCCAGCTCCCTTGCACAGTCAACAACGTTCTTGGGGGGCTCGTCGGGCAACTGCAGCTCTGAAAGGAGGTAGAGTAGTGAATGACCCCTTCTCTCGCTCCCCAGATGCTGGTGTAGTGCTTTCAAAGCCTTCTCCGCGGCCTGGTGGGACTCGTAGCAGGCCTCCTCGTGCAGGCCGTGGCTCCTGTTGACCTCGGCAGAGGAAAGGTTGCGCAGGGCCTGCCTCCACCAGTCTCTTACTCTTTTAGCCAAGAGGATCCCTGCCATTTGTCTTATCTGTTTCGCCCGAATGAGGCTGTTGGTTTTTTCTTACTATTAATCCCTCACCCTCGCGTTTGCTATAGCTATCCTTACAGCATGATTTAACTAATATTGAGGTATATACGTTATTTCATCTTGTCTTGGAGGAACCGGGCCAGCCTCCGGACCCCCTCTCTGAGCACGTCCACGGGGGGGAAGCTGAAGCTGAGCCTCATGGTGTTCCTCCCGGTCCCGTCAACGTAGAAGCTATACCCGGGCACGTATGCGACCTGGTACTTCTCCACGGCCTCGGGGAGCATCTCCTTCGCGTCCATCCCCTCGGGGAGGTAGACGAAGGAGAAGAAGCCCCCAACGGGCCTTGTCCACCGTATGCCCCTGGGGAAGTGGGCCTCCATCTCCTCTAGCATGGCGTCCCTCTTCTCCCGGTATATCTCGCGGGCCCTCCGGGCGGTCCTGTCCACTATGCCCCTCTTCATGGCCTCCATGGCTATGAACTGGGAGAGGGTGCTGGAGTGGAGGTCCACAGTCTGCTTCGCCGTCTCCATAGCGGCTATTATGGGCTCGGGGCCCACGGCCCAGCCGAGGCGGAGGCCGGGGGTGAGTATCTTGCTGCTCGTTCCCAGGTAGAGGACCCTCCCCTCCGTGTCGAGGGTCTTGAGGAAGGTGAAGTCAGTCTCCTCGAACATGAAGTAGCTGTAGGGGTCGTCCTCAATGACAAGGAGGTCGTAGGCGCTGGCCAGCTCCATGAGGTGCCTCCGCCGCTCCATGCTCATGCTCACGCCGCTGGGGTTCTGTGCGGTGGGGACGGTGTAGACCATCTTGACGCGCTCTCCCCTCTCCTCGGCCTCCCTGAGGACCCTCTCCAGCTCCACCGTGTCCATGCCCTCCTCGTCAAGCCTCACGGGGACGAGGCGGGCCTGGAAGAAGCGGAACACGTTAACAGCGGCCAGGTAGGTGGGCTTCTCCACGACCACTATGTCCCCCGGGTTCACGAGGGCGAGGCCCGCGAGGAAGAGGGCCTCCTGGCTCCCAGTCGCCACGAGGAGGCCGTCGTCCCCCGATACCCTGACGCCCCTCTGCGACAGGAAGCCCCGGAGCACCTCCAGGAAGGCCGTCACCCCCCGGGTGGGGGAGTACTGGAGCGCCGCCTCCCCCTTCTCCTCTATGATCTCGCGGGTTATCTCCGCCAGCTCCTCCCGGGGGAAGACCCGGGGATCGGGCAGGCCGCCGGCGAGGCTTATCACCTGGCGGCCCTCGGTTAGCTTGAGAATCTCCCTTACGTCGGAGGCCTCTATCCGGGAGAGCCTGCGGGCGAGAAGTTCTCCCATCTCCAAGGCCATGCCCCTCCGGGGGTGGGTGCTTAAAAAGTGGGCCCCACACCCCTATAACGTTATCCCGTGGGGCTAAATGATATTTCCCTCCCAGCCCCATACACCTTGACGTCCCCAGGCAACCCACCCACCAGAGCTGGGGGCGAAGGGAGGCCCTTGGAGACACACGGTAGCGTTCTCGCGGAGAAGGAGAGCACAGGCGACGCCACGGTGTACAGGGTCCCCCCCGCGGGCAGGGGGGACGCGGTTGCCCACAGCAGCCCCGAGGGGAGGAGGGTCTTCCTAACCATACTGGGCCACGCCTACGCCCTAGCGCTCAAAAAGGCTCGGCCCCAGGCGCTCCTGGGGAGCGTCACGGTCGCCTCGGAGGAGGCCCGGGTGGACGCTTTCCTCTACCAGGACTCGCCCCAGCCCGAGCACCTCCGGGGGCCCCTGGAGGAGGCCCTAGGCCTTCTCAGG
>JALWDA010000167.1:0-8693 GCA_027014955.1 Desulfurococcales archaeon
GGGTGAAGAGGGGTCTCTCGGGGGTGAACAGGGTTATCTCCCCCTTTTCGTACTTCTCACATGCAATCGTGTGATAGTAGGTGTCGAGGGACACGATGCCATCCACGCGGCTCTGTACGAGAATAACGCTCCCGACCGCCAGCAACAATGCAGGGACCAGTAAGAGAAGGGCACGACCCCTCTTGCCATTAGGCCTCAATGAGGGAGGCGTTCCTGCCCCATCCCCCTCATTGACGGTTGGGCGGGCTGTCGCCAGCAAACCCAGGAGAGTGCTCAGCATCACAACCATGCCGAGGAATGAGCCCATGACCAGGCCCGACCAAGCCCAGGAAGCCACCCACGTATGGATTGGGCGCGAGAGCGTGATGAGGGCTAGCAGGAGCAGGCTGAGGGAAAGGCCCCTCCTAACCCTTTCATCCCCCATGCCTGTTATGATGTATGCTGCGAGCATTATGAGGGGGGCGAGGCTGGCGTAGGCCACCCAGGGGCTGGACAATGTGGTGAGGAAATAGGCCAGGGCGGCCAGGCGACCCCACTTGGTGAGAACAAGGGGGAGGCCCAGCAGTGCTAGCAGGAGGGCAGTTGCCCGGAACAGGGGGGACCATTCGAAAGGATTGGTTATTATGGTGGGCCGGCCGGGGACTAGGGAGAGGCCGAGGGAACTCCCCGTATTAATCATGGCGCCTACCAGCGCCAAGGCGAGGAGAGTAACGTAGAGGGCTCCCGTGTCCTCTACGCGTGAAACGTGGGAGAAGGCCCTAGAGAAGAGCGGGGCCAGTCTATCCGAGAGGCTGGGTTGCTTCTTGCCCGGCGCCTCCTCCTCGTGCCCCGTTTCCCCCATTGGCCCCTCCTCTACCAGGGTCTCCACGTGCCCGTGGGCTTCCTCGAGCCGGGGTTCAAGAGCTATGGAGATTAGGAGGGAGGCGACGCTAGCGACTAGAAGGTAGTAGGCGTACTCGGCGAGCTTGTTCGCGAGGGCCTCTCGCCCCAGTCCCAGCGCGGCCGCTGCTGCTATCATTGCTATCATGAAGAGTATGGCGAGCATCCTGCCCGTGTCCTCTAGTGTCTTGACCCACCTGCAGCGGGGGAGGTTGGGGTACTGCTCGCAGGCGCTGGGCTCCTCTTCCTCCTCCTCCTCTTCTGGGGCTTCTTGCTCCGCTTCTTCACGCTTATCGACCAATGGCCCCCCACCAGGGTATTACCCCTAGTTACACTTGCCTGGGCGTAATGGTGCGTATATCTTGGGATAGCTTGATTAATTAGCTGTTTCTAGCCATTATTATATTGAATTCAGAAGACGGGTGGTCGATAAAAACAGACCTGGGACACCCCGGGAGGTGTGTAAGGATGAGTGTTAAAATTCTGGGTGAGGTGGAGAAGTTCAAGCCTCGCTCAGGCATATTCGGGGACATATACGAGGAGAGGGAGGGGATGCCCTTCTACAAGGCCTATGTACCCGGCATGGGCTGGGTTTCGGGAGACTCGGGCGAGCTCAGCGTATTCAGCCCTATAGACGAGTCGACCATAGCCAAGGTGGAGCTTATTGGGAGAGACCAGGCAGCCCAGGGCCTGAGGGTCCTGTACGAGAAGGGGCGTTGGGAGGCCCGCAACACCCCGGGTGAGAAGAGGCTTAGAATACTCTCGAAGCTCCGGGAGGTCATGAGCAACAGTTTCGAGGACTTCGTCAAAGCCCTCGTGCTCGACGCGGGTAAGCCCGTCCACGGGGCGGAGGGAGAGGTCAAGGCCAGCCTAGACCGTATTGACAAGGCCATGCTCGACCTGCGCAAGATCTCCGGAGACTACATTCCCGGAGACTGGGACGCCCACACGCTTGAGACGGAGGGCCTGGTGAGGAGGGAGCCCTATGGCGTAGTTGCGGCTATTGTTCCCTTCAACTACCCCCTCTACGACAGCGTGATGAAGATTGTAAGCGCCTTCATAGCGGGCAACGCTGTCCTCCTCAAGCCAAGCAGCAGCGACCCCCTGCCCGCCATATTGCTGGTCAGGGCGCTGCTCGAGGCGGGGTTCCCGCCCAACGCGATAATGCTGGCTATGATGAGGGGCCGTGACTTCGGGGAGCTCTTGCCCGACCGCAGGATAGGCGCGATAATGCTCACGGGCAGCACGGAGACGGGGAAGCAGGTATTGGCCAAGGCGGGTATTAAGAGCTACCTTCTCGAACTGGGCGGCGGTGATCCAGCATTGGTGCTTAGGGACGCGGACATAAGGCAGGCCGCAGACAACGTGACCAAGGGCATCATAAGCTACTCGGGCCAGAGGTGCGACGCCATAAAGCTGGTGCTGGTGGAGGAGCCCATCTACGACGAGTTCAAGAAAGCACTGCTTGAGGAGCTGGAGAAGCAGGTCAAGATAGGAGACCCCCGGGACCCGGGAACCACCGTGGGGCCCCTCATAGACAGGGCGACTGTGGACGAGATGGAGGCCGCGATAAAGGACGCGGTCGAGAAGGGAGGCAGGGTAATATTCGGCGGCAAGAGACTGGCGCCCACGTATATAGAGCCCACCGTGATAGAGGTGCCCCGGGAAAAGGTCAGGGAGGTGGAGCTCTACAGCAAGGAGGTCTTCGCCCCCGTGGCGCTTCTGACCAGCGTGGAGGGCCTCGACCAGGCCATAGAGCTTGCCAACGGCAGGCCCTATGGCCTCGACGCCGCGGTGTTCTCCAAGAACCTGGAGTGGATAAGGAAGGCGATAAGGTACCTGGAGGTCGGGGCCGTGTACGTTAACATGTTCCCCCGCCACGGCATAGGCTACTACCCCTACGGTGGAAGGAAGGACTCCGGCATAGGCATGGAGGGCATCGGCTACAGTATCGAGTACGTTAGCGCCTACAAGAGCATAATATTCAACTATAAGGGCGCCCGGGTCTGGGACTACATGGTCTAGAAGCCAATCTTTTTTCCCACACGCCAGATAAGGCACCCCTATGTTGGGCGGAAACTTCTTCTCCCACCACCGCCAATAACTACCGAACAGCAATCCCGAGCCAAGCCATGGCGGGCTTCACCCAAAAACCCCTTTCGCCTCTACCAATCTTACAGAAGGGTGAGGCAACCTTGTGGCTCAGGGAGCTCTTTGCCGTCGAAAAGCCGATCATAGGCATGGTACACCTCCCCCCGCTGCCCGGGGCCCCCAATCACGGGGTGGAGCACAGCATGGAGGAGATTATCCGAAGGGCCCTCGACGACGCCTTCAGCCTAAAGGAAGGTGGGGTACATGGCATAATGGTGGAGAACTATGGTGACAGGCCCCTCCCCAAGGACCGATGCGACCCCGCCACGCTCGTGGCCATGGGGATTGTGGTGAGGGAGCTTAGGGAGAGAATTGGCCTGCCCCTCGGTGTCAATCTGCTTAGGAACTGTGCACGGGAGGCTCTTGCCGTAGCTTACGTGGCGGGGGCTCATTTCATAAGGGTCAACGCCTACTCCCAGACCATTGTCAGCGACCAAGGCCTCCTAGAGCCCGTGGCGAGACAGCTCCAAGAGTATCGCAGGTACCTGGGTGCAGTCCATGTCAGGGTTCTTGCCGACGTCAACGTGAAGCACGCTGCCCCCCTTGCGGATAGGCCACTGGAGGAGGTGGTTGAGGAGACTCTAGATCGCGGGGGAGCGGACGCCGTCATAATAACGGGGCCCAGGACAGGGGAGCCCCCCCTGCTGGGCGACCTAGAGGCTGCTAAGGAAGCTGCGGGGACGAGGCCCGTGATTGTGGGTAGCGGGCTTACACCAGAGAACGCGCCGCTGCTTCTAAGGGTTGCTGATGGGGCCATTGTGGGCACCTACTTCAAACGTGGAGAGAGGGTGGATGTCGAGCGTGTGAAGGCTTTGATAGAGTCGGTGAGAGAGCTGGTGGGGTAGGGGAGGGCAATGCCTCGGGTCAGGCTTTTTGCACTCACCGCACTTGTTCTAGTGGTGCTGGTCTCCTTCGTAGTTGTGCCACTATACATTGCCACTGTGAGCACCCGTGCCCAAGAGTGTGCCTGGAACCAGACCCCCAGAGACGTAGGCATAGAGGGTTATGAGGAGCTCACGCTTGAGACCAGGGACGGGATCCCCCTATCCACCTGGGTCATACCCGGGGAAGGGGGCGCGGGCAACGTTACCGTGGTGATTATGCATGGCTATACCTCTTGCAAGGCCAACCCTAGGCTCCTAGCCTTGGCGAAGGCCCTGTGGGAGTGGGGCGCGAACGTTGTGCTCTTCGACTTCAGGGCCCATGGTGACAGCGGAAGTGACAGGACTACTATAGGTCCGCAGGAGTCCCAGGATGCCGCGACTGTAGTGGATTATGTGGTGGATAGATGGCCCCATTCAAGGGTCGTGCTCGTTGGCTTTAGCATGGGGGGCGCGGTTGCGGTGGTGGTTGGGGCTCAGGACGGGCGGGTTGGGGCTGTTGTGGCTGATAGCCCCTACTACCGGCTGGGGGATGTGGTGCCGCGGTGGATTGGTAGCAGGACCCCCCTTCCTGAGTGGTATGGGCGACTTATCGCATTTTATGGGGCTCTGATGTCTGGCGGGGACCTGGGGTTTGGACCGGGTAGTGTTAACCCCCCGGTTAACAAGCCCCTGACAATAATATACGGGGACAAGGACCCCCTCATAACTCCGCAGGAGATGGAGGAAATAGCAGGGAAAAGCCCCTGTGGGAAGGCCCTAGGGTTCAAGGGACTAGGGCACGTGGAGGCCTTAGAAGCCCTAGGCCCGCAGAAGTACGCCGACATAATACTGGAAACACTCAACAGGCCCTGTGAGCAGCCCAGTCAAGACCAGTGACAAGCAAGCCATCCTAAGCTCCACGGGACTGTGAAAACATCCTAAGCCCCCTCTTCACACTCTGGGCCAGAGAGCGGAGCATTTTCCGCGCGCTCTCGACATCAACCTCCACAAACGATGGCCCTGAACCGAAGTAGACCACCCCCCTCCTCCCCTCTAGTACACCCAGCGCCTCGTCAATCTCACGGGCCTTTGACCAAAGCCTCTCCGCCACCCGCTTTCTGAAGTCAGGCTCCACCATACCCCACCACACAATCCCAGGGGTTCTCATAGAAGTGGGGACCGTAATTGAATAGGGGGAGAAAAACCAGCGTTTTGCAAAAACTGTGCCGCTAGGAGGCCTGAGAGCCCGTTGTTTGCTGTTTCCTTATCTGCTCTATGAGCTCGGTTATCTTGGCGTTGACCTCCTCCAGCTTCTTGGCAAGCTGTAGCCGGAGGTCCTCCAGAACCCTGACCCTGTCCCTCAGCATCTCGCGGGCCTCGTCAATGCCTGCCTCTATGCTCAGCCTGCCCCCCACGCCCATTATCACGTTCTCTGTGTCGACTATCTTGGCCCGTATGAAGTTCCCACCTCCTATTGGAACAAGGACGGTCTTGTCCTTGCCCTTCTCCTTGATAAACGCCAGGGTTTCCAACACTGTTTCGATGTCCAATATTGTGTCGTTTATCACATCTATCTGCTCCCTAATGCTCTCCGCCTGCTTGAAGAGGCCCCTCAGCTCCTCTTCCTCCCTAACCCTGGAGGCTTGGGCGGCCTGGGCCATTTCCCTCACCCCCGTACCCTGTTGTACCCATAATATTATTATATAATAGGGTTATTTTTTAAAATTTTTCTAACACTATCAATGTAGAAAAATAAGAAAATTACAAGAAAATCCCAGGTGAAACCGTGATGGAACGTTCCACGTCTGTTAAGAGACCCGTTTCCCAGGGTCTCCTTAAATAGACTGGAACACAGACATCACCCCCGGCAGAGCACCCCGCCTCCCCGAAGGCCACCTTAATGGGCGCTCCGGGGGATGTGCTTTCCCCCGGGGCTTTTTATCCCTCCTGTCGCGTCTTTGGGGAGGCAAGGGGCATGCCGTGCTGGAGCCACGTTGGGTGCTCCTCTGATCGTGAAATGGGTGTAAGAACTTTCGAGGTGGTCATGGGATGAAATTAGGTGTAAGGAGGAGTTGGAGTGGGAGCATCGGGCTCCTGCTCGTAATGTTGGTGGCCCTATCGGGTGTGCCGGGGTACCTATTTGGAAACAGTGTAGCGGTAACCATTGCTGAGGAGGGGAAGGAGGAGAACGCGAAGCTGCTGGTATACGCTAGGATGCTAGCAAGGGGGCTTGAGAGCATAGGGCTCTCAGGCGCCACTGCTGAGGAGGTGGCCAGAGTCCTTGGAATAAGCGTTGATGACGCTGCCGATATGCTCCGGATAGCTAGTTTGACTGTTAGCGAGATACTTGCTATGGAACCCGAGGAGGCTTCAGTCCTTAAGGAGAGAGCAGAGGCCTACTATGAGATAGTAGTGTCACATGTTGAGAAGACCGTTGACCCCGAGGAGGTCAAAAGGAGTGTCGATAGGGCTCTTCTCGAGAGGATAGCGGATATAGTGGCCAAGATCGGCGAGAGCATTAATGACACCCAGATCAAGGCTGTGGCAGGGCAGATACGTAACGCCACGAGCCTGGAGCAGGCCCGCCAGGCGCTGGCACAGGCTGTTGAGAGGCTTAGGGCACTCAACATCTACATGCTATCCGAGACCCTGGACAGCGCGCTTCTCAAGAGCCTTGAGAAGCTGGCCGACAGGGCCGAGCTCGGAGACCTGGAGGATGCTATCGAGAAGATGAGGAAGGAGATCGAGGAGGCCAGGGAGATTGTTCAGAAGTACCAGGAGAGCCTGGGCGAGGTTGACCCAGAGGTGGAGGGCAGGCTATCGCTAGCGCTCGACAGGATAGCTGCTGCTGAGGCCACCGTGGAGAGCATGGGGACGGTGGCTGGCACGATAGTCAACAAAACTGGGGAACAGTTTGTGGGGCTCGTAGAGGTGGACCGCGTTGTTGAGGCAGGCGTCAAGGCACGGATAAGCCTTGTGCTTGAGAAGATAAGCCAGGTTGAGGCGCAGGCGAGGAGCCTAGTAAATGCCGGTGTTGTTGACACTGGATGGGTTGAACGTGTGCTGAACCTTACCGCGAAGGCTAGGGAGATGCTCGCCAACGCCACGGCGATGCTCGGCCAGGGCAACGTAACACAAGCTCTGGATATAGTGGCTGAGGTTGACGGCACTGTTGCCCAGGTGATGTTCGAGGTCCAGTACAAGAGCCTGGAAGCCCAAGCTATAGCCAGGGCGAAGATAGCGGCGGCTAATAGCATACTTGCCCAGGTGGAACAGGGCATAGCCGAGGTCAGCGGCCTGATTGAGAGACTATACGAGGTGGCGAACACCACGGGCGCCTATGCTACACTAGGCATACTCGTACAGGCACGCGTATACCTCAGCAACGCAGTGCAGTTGATGGAACAGGCATGGAACCTCGCGAACTCCAGCGACCCCGGTGCCCTCGACGTCGCTAACCAGGCTCTCAGGGAGCTAATGCAGGCCAAGGCACTCGCCAATGCCGCGAAAGTGACCCTGACCACAGAGCTCCAGGCCATGACCACTGTGCAAGCGATGGGCAACCAAACCCAGGAGGGGGCTCCCGCAGCCACGCCGAACAACCAGACCAGTAACGCAACTAACGCCACCCTGCCCGACACCCAGGCTCCAAGCACTGGTAACCAGACCCTTGAGAATATCCAGGCCAAACTAGTCTACGCCCAAGATCTAGCGGCCAGGGCCGCGCAGCTGGGAGAAGAAAGCGCGCTAGAGTACGCGGAGCGTGCAGTTCGGATACTGCAGATAGCGGCCAACCTAACGGCCTCGGGCGAGGTGGGTGCGGCCAAGAAGCTAGTGGCGGAGGCCGAGCTACTGATACTGAAAGCCGAGAAGGAGATGGACAGGCACGAGACGGACATAGCGCCACCCAGCTATGATGAGACAGTGTGGAGGGTAAAGAAGGAGATCCTCGAGGTGGAGCTGAAGGTTAGAGAGTTGGAGGCTAGGTACAGGGCAACGGGCATGACCAGCGATACCATTGAAACGCTCTTGGTGGAGGCAATGCAGCTCATAAACGAGTCAAGGACCCGCATGGATGCCGGTGACATTCCCGGAGCGCTGGACGCTGCCTACAAGGCGGATGACATCCTCTCACAGGTTGAGGACATGATAGAGGGTCTAAGAGAGCACATGTGGGAAGAGCGCGAACACTCTAAGGAGAAGTGGGAGAAGCTGGCTGAGGCGGAGAAGGCTATAGCCGAGGCCCAGGCCGTGGTGGAGAGGATAAGGACTTACGCCCCCGTAGAGAACAACACGCAGGCCCGAGAGCTGGTGCAGCTGGCCCTCCAGTACATAAGCGAGTCCCGTAAGATAGTAGAGGAGGCCAGGCAGCTGGCTGAGCAAGGGCAGGACGTCACGTACCTGCTGGAAAAAGCTTACCTGCTAGCAGACCAAGCGGAGAAGCTTGCCGAGAAAGCTAAAGAGATAGCTGAGAGGCTAGAGGAGCAAGCCAGAGAGCACGAGGAGAAGACTTGGGAAGAGCGGGAAGAGGCCAAGGAAAGGGAAGAGGAGAGGCTGGCAGAGCACCTGGATAAGCTCCAGGACCTCTCAGACAAGGCGGCGGAGCTTAGGATAAGGATAAGCGAGGCAAGGGCCACGGGCATCTACAGCGAGCAGGCGCTGGCAGAGGCAGAGAGCCTCGTGAACGAGGCCGGAGAGCTCATAGGCAAGGCTAGGGAGGCTCTGAGAAGCGGGGAGAACCCTGTGGATGAGATGAAGAGGGCCGAGAGCCTACTGGAGAGGGCTGAGAAGCTGCTTGAC
>JALWDA010000167.1:8703-29183 GCA_027014955.1 Desulfurococcales archaeon
CTGCTTGACAGGGCGGGAGAGCACGGTTCTGAGGAAAAGGAAGACCACAGTAGCCAGACTCCTGCGGAGGAGGCCAGGGAAGGCGGGGAAGCGGGCCTGAGCGAGAAGCTGGCGGAGCAGGAGGCTAGAGCCAATGCCATTGGGGCCAAGGTAAGCGAGGCTACGGCCACGGGTCTCATAAACGCCACCATAGCGGAGAGTGTGAAGGAGCTGATCTCCGAGGCCATGGCACTGTTGGCACAGGCGCGTAACACAACCCGGGCGTCAACAGCGGTGGCACTAGTAAAGGAGGCGGAGAAGCTGCTCGACGAGGCCGAGTACATGCTTGACATGGGAATGGGCGTCTCAAGCGGTGAACAGGGCTGGCCCGGTGAGGAGAAGGAGTATAAGAAGGAAGAGGAGACAGGACACGTAGCCGAAGGGTTTGAGGAGTACCTGGGCAAGATACAAGAGCTTGAGAAGAAGGCGATCGAGATAGAGGCAAGGGCGAGGCAAGCGGGCCTCCAGGGTGATGTAGCTGATAAAGTGTTCAGCCTAATAGACATGGCTAAAACCAGCTTGGAAGAGGCCAGACAGTATATCGAGGCCGGAATGTCTCCCGAAGAGCCCCTCAAGAGAGCGGAGGAGTACCTGGGCACTGCTGAATCAATACTGGAGGAAGGCTATGGCTCCCAGCAGGTGGGCGAGGAAGAGTCCCCCGAGGGCAAGAAGGAGGAAAGTGGGCAGGAGAACGGAGAGGCAGAAGCCCCTGTGGAGAGCCCCATCGACCAGGGCGCCACGACCAGCACCGAAAATGATGTGAATGAGGCCATCCTAGAGACAGGGGAGAGTGAGGACACCACAACAATCGTTACGAATCACGAGGAAGAGGAAAAACCAGGGGATGAAATCAACGCCGAAGCCCCCGAATATACCCAGCAGACTGAGGATGTAGAGAAGCTGCTCGAGAGGATTGAAGATACACGTGACAAGGCCAGCGACCTAAAGGAAAAGGCAAACGATGTGCAGGACAAGGCCGCTGAGGAGAATGCTCCGCAGGCCGGGGCTCTTGCAAGTGAGGCCCTTTCTCTGATAAGCGAGGCAGAGACCCTGCTGAGCAAGGCAAGGAGCCTGATAAGCTCTGGTGACTACACTGGTGCAGAGGAGCTTGTTAACGAGGCACAGTCTAAGCTGGGGAAAGCCGAATCACTCCTCGACCAGGCGGAGGACCTGGTGGACTAGCCATCCATTTTTACATCATGACGCGGCATGCTCGTGCTTCAGGGGTGGCGGTTCCATGAGCAGGGGAGACAGCTACAGGTTAAACGGCTCACCCGTCATAACCGTGTTAGCTATGCTCGCTCTCGCCCTAACGCCGATGGCCCTTGGACAGCAGGTCGCTTACCAAGCCACTGTGACTGTTGACTGCGACGGGGTGCCCCATGTCGAGATAAGTGCGAACGTGACCCCCGGTCTCGTGCGCCTAGAAGCGCCTGTTGACGTCTATGAGGGCACTCTTGAGGCGTCGGTTGATGATGTCGCTGTCCCTGCCCTTATAGAAAATGGCTCAATAGTAGTCGCCGTGGATAGGGAGGGCGTGCTGAGGATAAAATACGTGGGCGTCACAGAGCTTACGGGAGAGGGTGACCTGATGTTCACAGTAAGGGACAGCCCTGTAGAGGTGATTATAGGGAACTGCACCCTACTCACGGCCATACCGCAGAACCTGCTGGAAGCGGAGGCAGCAGAGGGCAACGCCATTAAGCTGAAACTAGCGGGGCCGGAGGTGGTCAGGTACATTCCTATACAGACCAAAATAGGCGGTGCAGGAGAAGAAACAGGGACAGAAACGGTGCCGCAAACCCCCGCAGACTATCAAGCTGTAGAGGAGGCAAGCCCGACCCAGACAGTGAAGACAACCGAGCCCAAGACAACGACCCCTTCCCAGCCGGGCGACGAGGGCCAGACGCAGAGCGCCACAGGGACTCCCAGTAGAGAGACTGGGGCAACATTAGCAGAGACGGCTGGTGGGGAAGGCAGCGGGCCTGGCATTGGTACGTCCACGGGGCACGCAACTGTAACCGCGTCGTCGGGAACAACCACGGGCTCTATAAGCGCCTCTTCGGCAAGCGTATCTACAAGCACTCCCAAGGAGGCGGAGGGCGCACCACTTCCGGTCCTTGCAGTAGTGGCGGTTATAGTGGGCGCTATAGTGGGGGCAGCTGTTTTTGCTAGAAAGAAGTAGCCCCCATCCCACGCCCTCAGCGGGCGTTGGTTATGGGGGTACTGTCTTGTTTTTGTTCGGATTTTTCCAGCGGTTTGGAACCGGTCACTGCATGAGGTATTTTCTCGTGATGTATCTCTTGTAGGGCTCGGTGTCCATAGCCTTCCCCAGACTCCTTTCCAGGAGCTCCTGGGGGCTATAGGTGGAGCCGTGGCGGTGTATCTTCTCCCTCAGCCACGTGGCCACCTCTCGGGTCTTTCCCTGGGCTGTGAGGCTCCCTGGGTCGCCTAGTGTCTGCTGCATGGCCTCGAGTATCTGTGCTGATACCACGTTTCCTATAGTGTAGGTTGGGAAGTAGCCTATCAATCCCCCACTCCAGTGAATGTCCTGTAGGACTCCCTCCCTGTAGGTCTTTGGCCTTATGCCGAGGTATTCTTCCATCATGTTGTTCCACAGCTCGGGCAGGTCGTCGACGCTTATCTCCCGGTTGAGTAGCATCCGTTCTAGCCTGAACCTTATCAGGATGTGGAAGTTGTATGTGACCTCGTCCGCCTCCACCCTTATTAGACTGGGCTTCACGGTGTTCGCGTATCGGTAGAATTCCTCCATGTCCACTCCACCGAGGCTTGGTACCTTCTTGTTGACAATCTCGGCCAGGGCCCCGGCCATGGGCCTGCTCCTCCCAACGATGTTCTCCCAAAAGCGGCTCTGACTCTCATGGATGCCCAGGCTCACCCCCCCGTCAATAGGGGTGGCCATAAGTGACTCATCGACTTGTAACTCGTACAGAGCGTGGCCGTACTCGTGTATGGTCGCATATAGTGTCCTCTTAATGTCGAAACCTTCGTACCTGGTTGTTATCCTCACGTCCCTTATACCCATGCTGGTGGTGAAGGGGTGGGCCGAGACGTCCAGGCGCCCCCTCTTCCAGGGGAAGGCGAGTAGGTCCAGGACAGCCTTGTTTGCCTCCTCGGCCTCGCCCACCGCGTACTCCTTGGATTCCAGGGGGTGGGTCTTGGGGTAGAGGCCATCCTCCTCAGTCATTAGCTTGTCTAGGGTCTTCTTGAGCGTGGGTATGATGCCGTCGAACATTGCCTGGGCGTCCCGAGTACGGAATCCCTCCTCATAGTAGTCAAGGAGAGCATCGTAGGGCTCGTCCTCGTAGCCGAGCCTCTCCGCCACCTCCCGCGCTAGCGTGAATACCTTGTCCAAGTAAGGCTTGAAGGACTGGTAGTCGTCCTTCTCACGAGCCCTCTTCCACGCATCTTGGGCCTCCACGCGGGTCTTCGCTATCTCCCCCACCAGCTTTGGGGGAAGCTTCTTCAAACGCGTTATCTCACGGTCCAGGACCCTCACCACACCCCTCTCGGGGTCGGTGAGGCCCTCTCTCTGCTTGGCCTTCTCAACTAGCTCCACGAAGCCGGGCTCGAGGAGTAGGCGCTGGTTTAGCATGGAGAGGTGCTGGCTGGCTATGGCCCTCTCGGCGACTCCCTCGGGGGGCATGTAGGTCTCCATATCCCAGCCCAGCAGGGCCTGAGCGTGTCCTATAGACCATATCGTGCGATATCTTTCGAGTATCTCGAGAATCAGGGCATCTTTGAAAACATTGTTCCCAGCAACCAAAACAGGTCCTCCGGGGGTCCTTAGAGCTCGCTACGTACCCCCGGGTTTCAAGGGTGTGTGGGGACTCTTATCTCGTTATCGACAATGCGTGCTACTCCCTGCGGTAGGGCTGGCCTATGGCCTTGGGGAACCGGGCCTTGCCCACGAATATTGCAACGGTGACCAGGGTTATTATGTAGGGTATCATGAGGACGAGGTGGTAGGGCACTATTTCTTTTATGTAGGGGTCAACTGCCACGCTGAACGCGAGTCCTTCTGCGAAGCCGAAGAGGAAGGCAAAGCCAAGTGCGAGTAAGGGCTCCAGGCCCGCGCTCACCAGGACGGCCAGTGCTATGAAGCCCCTGCCCGCGCTTATCTCCTTCACAATGCCACCGAACCATGCTAGGGGCATGAAGGCTCCTCCGAGGCCCGTGAGGGCGCCGCTTATTACCGCTCCTAGTATTCGGGTCTTCTCAACACTCACGCCAGCTACGTCGAGGGCCTCGGGCATCTCCCCTGCGGCCTTTATGCGGAGGCCCAGGGGGGTCTTGTGGAGGAGGTAGTGGAGGGCGAATGCAAGTAGTATGGTGAGTACTGTTATGTGGCTTATCTTGATGAAGGGCGTGTATATTGGAGTTATGAGCACCTCCCTTGGGGGGATGTGTATGCCGGGGAAGGCCCACTCGGCCATCATAAAGAAGGGGACGAAGCCTATGGCGAA
The DNA here is from genome assembly GCA_027014955.1 of Desulfurococcales archaeon. Classification (GTDB taxonomy): domain Archaea; phylum Thermoproteota; class Thermoprotei_A; order Sulfolobales; family Fervidicoccaceae; genus JALTXS01. The sequence continues at coordinate 13,230 of JALWDA010000167.1, forward strand.
CATGTTTATGCCAATGCCCAGGATTATCTGGTCGGCCTTCCCGTAGACGCTAAGTATGCCGAATATGAGGCCAATGAGGCCACCGATTACGGTGCCTGCTAGTAGGCCTATCCACCCATTGCCTGTGACCTCGGCGAACCAGACGCCCAGGGCCGCTGTTATTAGGAATATTCCCTCCAGGCCGATGTTTACGAGGCCTGCCCTCTCGTTTATGCTCTCACCCATCGCCGCCAGTGCCAGGGGGGTCATTGCGAGGAGGCTGGCCTCCAGTATGCTGGTAGGGCTGAGGCCGAACCTCTTTATTGAGAGGAGTACTATGACCAGGCTGGCAGCGACCGCCAGCCACTTGAAGAACCCCCTCCTCCCCAGCAGCGGCGTCATATCCTGACCCTCCTCCTAACCCTCCACCTCTTAACCATCTCGACAATCTCGGGGACCGCGAGGGCTATTATTATGAGGCCCGTTATGGCCTCCACGAGCTCGGAGTAGACGCCCACCTGGTACTCCATGTAGCGGCCCCCGTGCTTGAGGGCACCTATGAAGATGGAAGCAATGATTATGCCCAGGGGATGGTTGCGTCCTATGAGGGCCACTCCGATGCCGTCGAAGCCCAGTGCCATTACGTTGCCCATAGTCCCGTAAAGGGCCCATGTTGGGGGTCTTCCGAGTATCTGGCTTCCCCCCGCGAGGCCCGCTGCGAGACCTCCAATAAGGAAGCTTACCAGCATGACCTTCTTGTCGGATATACCAGCGTAGCGTGCGGCGTCAGGGTTGGCTCCATACACTCTGAGCTCGAAGCCCATCTTAGTAAGAGCTAGGAACAGGTAGACAGCTATGTTAAACGCTATGGCAACGAAGAGTACCGAGGTTAGGCTCGTCCCCTCCACGAGTATGCTGTAACGCGCGGTCTCGAGGACGCTGTAGGTTTTCTCAGCGCGCCCCGGCTCAGCGAGATGGTATTGGGCAAGGTACATGACAAAGTAGAATGCTATCCAGTTGAACATTATTGTGGATATGACCTCGTGGACGCCTCTCTTAACCTTGAGGAGGGCGGGCCCAATGCTCCACGCCATTCCGAAGAGCATTGCCACAAGTGTGGCGAAGGCCACGTGTATTAGTGGAGGAAGCTGAACGAGTGCCCCTGCGATTACTGCTCCTATGGCGCCCATGTAGAGCTGGCCCTCGGCGCCTATGTTGAAGAGGCCAGCCCTCACGCCTATTGCGAAGGTTATGCCCGTCAGCATAACAGGTATTGCGAAGGACAGTGTCTCGCTGAAGTCATAGAGGCTGCCGAAGGAGCCGAGGAACAGGGCCTTGTAGGCGGCCAGCGCGTCGTATCCATAGGCGTACATTAGGATGCCTCCGACAAGGAGGCCTATGACAAGGGCGACCGCGGAGGGTAGGAGCTCCTCGAGGACCCTCTTCAGCTTCTCCAAGGCGGGGTACAGCCTCCTCGACCGGTGGGCGAGTTCCTCGGCTCGCCTGTGTTGGATGGCTTGTAACAAGCTTACTGTGAATGGAACTGCTATTATAAAGTGTGTCGGTTGACCAGCTCTGAAGAGCAAGACAATAATAGGGCCTCCGTAATCTATTCTCACCCGAGTCCTGATGGGAGGGCGCTTTACTTGGCGGCCCAAGAAGAGCTCGTGAGGATGGAGGGAATTAAAAAGGTCTACCCCGATGGAACCATTGCCCTCAGGGGGATCGACCTCAGAGTAAGGAAGGGGGAGGTACTGGGACTCCTGGGTGAGAACGGTGCTGGTAAGACGACTCTAATGAAGATACTCACGGGGGTCCTGCCCCTCACCGAGGGCCGCATCCTCGTCGAGGGCCGGCCCGTGAAGTTCAGGAGCCCCGCCCAGTCCCTCAGGCTGGGCATAGGCATGGTGCACCAGCACTTCACGCTCATACCCAACTTCACGGTACTTGACAACATCATCCTCGGAATAGAGGACCCGCGGGGTTCAAGGAACGGTCTTGTCATGCCCCTTGACTACAAGTACCACGAGGAGAGGCTTAGGGAGCTCATGGAGAGGACCGGGGTCGAGGTCCCCCTCCACGTGGAGGTGCAGAACCTCCCCCTGGGCCTCAGGCAGAGGGCGGAGATACTCAAGGTCCTCTACCGGGGGGTAAGGCTGCTCATACTCGATGAGCCCACAACCTTCCTGACCCCCCTGGAGGTTGAGGAACTGTTTAAGACCCTCAAGAGGCTCAAGAGCCAGGGCAACTCGGTGATCTTCATAACCCACAAGATTAAGGAGGCCCTGACTATAACCGACCGCATCATCGTGCTGCGGAGGGGACAGGTTGTTGGGGAGATACCCACTAGTGAGGCCACCCCAGAGAAGCTGGGAGAGATGATGGTGGGCCGGAGGATGGAGCTGGAGAAGACCCTGAGGGCACAGAAGCCTCCCAGCACTAAGGAGCCGGCTCTCAGGGTGGAGGACCTGGTGGTAAAGAACGAGCTGGGGGGCATCGCGGTTGACCATGTAAGCTTCGAGGTGTACCCTGGGGAGATATATGGGATAGCTGGGGTTGAGGGCAACGGGCAGGACGAGCTGGTGGAGGTCATAACCGGGCTCAGGAGCCCCGAGTCGGGCCGGGTCTACATAGGGGGTAGGCCTCTCGAGCGTGCTTCGCCCATCGAGGCCTACCGGAGGGGGGTCAGCCACATACCCGGGGACAGGGACCGGTATGGCCTGGTCCTCGAGTTCACGGTTAAGGAGAACAGTGTGGTGGGCAGGCAGTGGGAGCCCTCCTTTAACCGGGGGGGAAGGCTGGACTGGAGGCGGATAACCAGCTATGCCTGGGAGCTTGTCAGGAGATTCAACATAGTCACGCCAGGCGTCGACACTCCCGCGAAGAGTTTAAGCGGGGGCAACAGGCAGAAGCTCGTGGTGGGGAGGGAGCTAAGCAAGGAGCCCAGCGTCATCGTCGCGGTTCACCCCACGCGCGGACTCGACATTGCCTCGACCATGTACATTAGAGAGACCCTCGCCAGATACCGGGACGAGGGCAAGGCCGTGCTCCTGGTGTCGGCTGACCTAGACGAGATACTCCAGCTGAGCGATCGGATTGGAGTGATGTACGAGGGCCGCATCATAGCGGAGAGGCCAGGCGAGAAGGCCACCAGGGAGGAGATAGGCGTCCTCATGGGCGGCGTCTCAGGAGAAGCTGCTACGGGAGCTTCCTGATGACCTTATCGCGCTTTCTATTGTTTTTTGTTAAATATTTGGTAGTGACGCGCCTAGCACATTGTGGCCCCCTACACTCGTTTACCTTGTACCTTGTCATGACATGTACAGTCTCATGCACATTCAATTCCTTTAGGAGCACGACATGGGCTAAAGATATTTATTTGAGGGGCCTCAGGATCCATTCATTAGATACAAATAATGGGGGTACTCCCCTCCCTTCTAACCCCATATATGTATAGATGGATGAGAGGGTATGTGTTATGAGAACCCATAGGTCAATGGCTAGCAACACCCTAGTCATTGGAGTCGTGGTATTGGTAATAATAATCGCCGCCGCTGCCCTGCTGATGATGGGCGGCAAAGAAGAGCAGCCCCAGCAAACCGCCACACAGACACCCACCGAGGCGCCCAAGGAGACCCCAACACAGCAGACTACGGCGCAGGAGACCACCCAGGCCAAGAAGATTAAGATTGCAGTGGTCTCAGACATCGGAGGCCGTGGTGACCTGAGCTTCAACGACATGGCCTTCAAGGGCGCTGATGACGCTGCTAGGGACTTTGGCGTCGAGGTGGTTGAGCTCATAAGCAAGTCGGAGCAGGACTACCTGCCCAACCTCAGGGCCGCAGCCAAGGACCCTGACGTGAAGCTGATTATAGGCGTTGGATTCCTGCTCAGCGAGGCATTGTTCGAGGTGGCCCAGGAGTACCCTGACAAGAACTTCGCCGGGATAGATACATACACCCAGGCGCTTGCCATGGACAAGCTGGGCAAGCCCCTGCCCAACATGATGGACATCAAGTTCGAGGAGCACAAGGGAAGCGCCCTGGTGGGAGCACTCGCGTGCCTGGTGCTCACACAGTATCCCGAGTACAGCCACATTGGCGCTGTCCTGGGTATTGAGATACCCGTTCTCTGGAAGTTCGAGATTGGCTACAAGTGGGGATGCAACTGGGCCCTCGACTATTACAAGCAGAAGTTCGGCGATCTCCCCGACCACCTCAAGGGCAAGACCACCAAGGACATCGTCCTCTGGACCTATACGGGCACCTTCAGCGACATAACCAAGGGCTATGAGGCGGCCAAGGAGATGTACGCCAAGGGAGCCATCGCCGTCTACAACATTGCTGGCCCCCTGGGCCTCGGGATCAACCAGGCAGTCCAGGAGATAGCGCAGGAGAAGGGCCTCGAGATGGGGCCACCCTTCTGGATAGGCGTTGACGCGAACCAGGACTGGATAAACCCCGGCTTCGTGCTGGCCAGCATGATGAAGCGTGTAGACAAAGGCGTCTACTACGCCACTAAACTAGTTGTCGAGGGCAAGTTTAGGGACGTTGCCCAGAGGAACAACGGCGTACTCGTACTGGGTATTGGTACCAAGATAGACGGAGAGCTCGCGGAGGGCATCGCTGTGAGCACCCTCCAGGACCTCGACGAGTTCATACAAATGGGTATAGACGCTGAGAAGAGGACGGGCAAGAAGGTCCTACCAATGCCACCCGAGGAGATCAAGGCCAAGGTCAAGGCAATGCGCGAGAGCATACCCCAGTGGATATGGGACGCTGTGAAGGAGCTTGAGGACAAGATAAGGAACGGCGAGGTGGAGGTACCCGAGGTAACCACGCAGGAGGCCATTGAGGAGTGGAGGCAGAAGCTAGGCTAGCCTCCCTAACCATATTATTTTTATAAAGCCCACGCTCGGGCTTAGAATAGATAGTGTTTTCCCGAAGTTTGTTATTTTATCTACTTTTCACCAATACTATCAACCAAGAGTCCGAAAGCACTACCCGGCTATAATGCCCCTTTCCTTCCATTTTAGCTATTCGTAGGGCCTTTTGTGCTGGTATCTAGCACATCATTAACACTAGTGAACGAACATATAGATGGACAAATTGTGAGTCTGCCTTATAGTACCTCGGGGCAAAAGCCACTACCAGGAATCAGCAACTCGCGTGAAAAGGAGGTGCGTATTATTTGGAGAAAGGAGCACTAGCCACGCTAGTCCTAACCCTAGCCGTGGTACTTGGAGCGGCGGGTGTAATCCTCCCGGGTCAACTGAACTTCGACAGTGATGATGGGAATTCCTACGAGCAGACACCGGTTAACATAAGTTCTACGCTTTCCACAACAACTCAGGCAAGCTCCTCTATGGACTATGTCATAACAAATACTACTCCTAATCACAAGACCGAAGACTACAACCGTGTTCGTCATCCACTTGGCAACCATGGTAACGAAAGGCATGATACTGAGGATAACTTGGGCAACGAGCACGCAGGTCCTATGGGTCCTGGAATGATGGGCGAAGATATGGGTCATAACAATGCGCCTAGCGGGCACGGTCCCTCTCTAGGCAGGGCCGCTGGTATGGAAGAAGGGCATGACCTAGGTGTGTGCGCCAATGATGGGCGGTATTCTCCTCAGGAGAACATAATGTGGCTTCTCCAGAATCATGACCTTTTTGACTGGAGCCGAATGGAGTTCCCTGACAACAGGACCATTGTATGGGAGATAATCGCCGCCACTCCTGAGGCAGCTGAGAGGCTTTACGAGCACATATTGCAGATGAAGTGTATACTCGATAACGGTGGCACCCCTAGGGCCATGGACCCTGTCTTCAGATTAGAGTCGATGGTCTACGAATATATTGACACGAACGTTACCCTTGTCAATGACACGATGCTACGGGTCGTAAAGACTGGGGCCAACGCATGCGCTTATGAGGTCGTAAGGCTGCACGCAGATGTGGTGGAGGGGTTCTTCGAGAGGGGTATGGATGAAGCTCGTAGAACGCATCCCGTTCCCGATGACGTTCTGGCAGAATGTGAGAAGCTCGTGGGCGACATAGACTTGAGCAATGGGATGGACATGCATGGCCGGGGAATGCGAGGAGGGGGTCACTGACTGATGTCTCAAGATACTCTCATTGGTTTCCCTCGATGTGTAAACCGTTTTACCGTAGCCCCGCCTGCTCTAGCAGGTAGTCATAGACGCTTTTCCATATCATTCTGTCGCTCCGCATCTTGTTCTCGAAGTTGTTTACCGCAATCCACCTATTCAGGGCATCCAGGGTGGCCTCGTCCAGCTTTCCCGAAGGCGTTGCTCTGTAGAATCCCAGATTCGCAAGGGCCCTCTGGACGTCTTCCACCACCTCCTCCAGTGGAATGAGGTTTCCGGGGTCCTCCCTTTCCAGTATGGTTAGTTCCCATATCCTGAACAGCCTCCTCAGCTCCCTAACAGGGTCGGGGTGGTCGTCGACCCTGAGGTCTACGTACTTGTCAGCCCCCTCCTCGCATCCCCCGTAGCCACCGCAGGGCCTGTCTACGAGTATGGCCGCGCCCTGGCGCCCCCTCTTGTCTCCCCCTGCCTTGTCTCCCGCCTCCAAGGCTGCGAGGAGCCTGTCAACGAGCTCCCCCCTGGTGTTTTCGTAGGTGCTTGCCATTTTCTCGAGAACCTGCGGCCCCGCCAGTATGTTGCCCTGGACCGCGTAGCCGTCTCCCACTATGTGGCCCGCGTATTCCAAGCACTCTTTCCCGGTGAAGGCAGCTGCCTCGCCCTTGGCGTTAACCACCCCGAGCTGGCGGTGTTCTCTCCGGGGGTCTCCAGCTAGGACTATTTCTAGGGCTCTCTTGGGGCTGATGCCCTGCTCCAGGAGGAAGAGTATGTGGGGAGCGTGCCTTACGTTGGCCCAGGCCTGGGTCGCCACTGCACCCACCCGGGGCCTTGCCCAGGGTACTATGCTCCCAACTGCTATGAACTTAGATGCTACTGCTATCCCTAGGTCCCCCTTGTCGGGGTCCGATGCTACTATTGAGAACGTCATGCTTTCCGCTACCTCTGCCTATTGGGCTCATTGTATCATACATTACAAATGCTGGTAACGCTTATATATATACCAGCATACCATTATCATAAGTTTATAAAATCCCATAATGGTGGGCTTATATGAATACAAAGGTCGTGGTACCCACCGTTGTGGCAATCATAGTGATTGTAGCAGCTGTTCTCCTTTTGACAAGGGGCGGCGAACAGGCCCCCACCACGATAAGACTCTACATGGAGGACATGGTGGAGACCGCCTATTTGGAGAAACTTCTCCCCGAGTTCGAGCAACAGACTGGCATAAAGGTCGTCATAGAGAAGGCCTCGTATGAGGTCATGCGGGAGAAGCTCATATCAGTCTTCAAGAGCAGCGAGGGGTACTATGATGTAATAATCGTTGACAACCCGTGGGTCGCTGAATTCGCCGAGGCAGGATGGCTTGTGCCCCTCGACGACTTCCTAGCGGAGAACCCCCAGCTAAATGTGGATGACTATCTTACTTCCCTATGGTGGACGGTGGGGAAGTACTGGAAGGATGGCAAGGTTTACATGCTCCCCTGGTACAACTACGCTCTCGCTCTCATGTACAGGACCGATCTGGTAAACACGCCTCCCCGCGACTGGGCGGAGTTCTACAGCCTTGCCAAACAACTCACCGACCCCCAGAAGGACTTCTACGGCGTCGCAGCCCAGGCTCGGAGGGGCTACAAGGTTGTGGAGGAGGGACTCAACTACGTTTATGGCTTCGGGGGGAGGGTTTTCGACGCTAGCCTCAGGCCGGTGATAAACAGCAGCCAGGCCGTCGAGGCCCTGTTCCTGTACGGGAGGGTCGTGTTCGAGACAGCTCCCCCCGGTGCTATTAACTGGGAGTTCGACGAGGCCTTCCAGGCTGCGCAGTCGGGCAAGGCTGCCATGATGATAACCTACAACTGGATGATAGGGGCTCTTAACAACCCCGAGCAGAGCCAGACGGCCGGCAAGTGGATGGTGGCCCCAGTCCCGGGTGGATACGCCGTCCTGGGCGCATGGGGGTGGGCCATCCCCCACAACGCGCCGAACAAGGAGGCGGCGTTCAAGTTCCTGGCCTGGGTTGCCAGCCCTGAGACTGAGAAGAAGCTAGCACTGATGGGCCACGCCCCTGTCAGGAAGAGCACCTTCCTAGACCCCGAGGTTAACCAGAAGTACCCCTACATGAAGACCCTCCTAGAGGTGGTTGACAACAGTCTTCCAATAGTGCCACCCGTCACTGTGGGGGAGCAGATAGTGCACATACTGGGACAGTACTTCTCCGAGTCCCTGCTCCACGTCAAGGACTTCGAGGAGGGCAAGATAAGCGAGGCGGAGGCAAAGGCCCTTATAAAACAGGAGCTTGACAAGGCCGCCCAGGAGATATACGAGCTCATGAAGACCGAAGGCTACTACGAGCAACAGGTGCAACTGCCCCCACCCTGGGGCCCCGGCTAGCCCCGTAACCGAACATGCCAGAAGCCGCGGGTGCCTGGGTTGGGGCTGCTGGACTATAGGAGGAGATATGCTTTTTTGTTCCTACTCCCCTCACTGGCCCTACTTGTGGGCATTGGCCTGGCCCCTTTTTTCTACGTTCTCATCCTTAGCTTCCACAGGTACCGGCTTACCTGGAGTGACAGGCCCTGGGAGTTCGTGGGCCTCGACAACTACAGGTACGTGATGAACTGGGAGAGGTTCTGGGACGCTGCTTGGAACACCATAGTGTTCGCAGTGGGCACCACACTGCTATCGTTCGCAGTAGGGTTCGCCCTTGCACTCTTCCTCTCACAGAGGTTCAGGGGCAGGGGAATCCTAAGAGCGCTCGTCATAATCCCCCTGCTAATACCCCCGGTCTCGGTCGGGCTCATGTGGAGGTTCATTCTGCACCCCCTCCTGGGCCTGGTTCCCTGGATTATTAAGAGCGTGACAGGCGTCACTGTATCTTTCTTCGAGACGCCCGCTATGGCCATGTTCTCACTCATACTAATCGACGCCTGGGAGTGGTTCCCCTTCATGTTCCTAGTACTGCTAGCAGGCCTTGAAAGCCTGCCCAGAGAGCCCTACGAGGCCGCCTACGTAGATGGGGCGAACAGGTATCAGATATTCAGGCACATCACACTCCCGCTCATGAGACCCGTCATAGCAGTTGCGGTTCTACTAAAGTTCCTGATAAGCCTGAAGGTATACGACATCATCTACACCGTCACCACAGGCGGGCCCGGCACAGCGACCGAGACACTGAGCTACCTCATATACCGACAGACCTTCGCCTACTTCTGGGTAGACAGGGGCTCCGCCATGGCGCTAGTCTACGAGTACCTGATCATACTCTTCGCGGTCCTGTTCGTCAAGTACGCCCTAGTCAAGGCACGGGCTGGGTAGGGGGATTCATATGAGCATGGATGTAAAACGGATCTTTATCAGCTCGCTGGTTTACCTGGTGATAGCCCTCCTATTGATGTCGATAATGCTCCCCATAGTCTGGATTGTGGTCACGTCCTTCAAGCCAGAGAGTGTGGCCAAGATACCCAGCGTCTGGGTCTTTGAACCCACCCTTGACAACTACCGCTACATCGCCAGCATCAAGCCAATATGGAAGCCCCTGGCGGACACCCTACTTGTGGCAACCTCAGTAGCGATACTCTCCCTGGCTTTCGGCACACCCGCTGCGTACGCGCTGGCCCGGTACGAGTTCCGTGGGAGAGACGACCTAGCATTCTGGATATTGACATTCTGGATGAGCCCCCCAGTGGTCTTCGTCATCCCGCTCTTCCTAATGTTCGACCGTATGGGGCTACTTGACACTTACATAGCCATCGTGTTGGCACACACGCTAGGCAACCTCCCCTTCGTAATATGGCTCATGAGGGAGTACATTAGGGACGTGCCCAGGGAGGTCGAGGAAGCCGCGCTCATAGACGGGTATTCTGATGCCCAGGTGTTCGCTCGTATAACCCTGCCCCTGATAAAGCCGGGGCTCGTTGCAGTTGGTATTCTGGCATTCATTTTCTCGTGGATAGAGTTCCTCTTCGCACTCGTGTTGACAACCTTCAACGTGAGGCTCCTGACCGTGGAGGTGTCGAGCTACTGGACCATAGCGGGTGTGATACTGGGGCCCATGACAGCGGCCATAACAATCTCAATAATACCAGCCACGCTCTTCGCGTTCATACTCCAGAAGCACATAGTCCGTGGCCTCACGCTGGGCGCGGTCAAGGGGGAGTAGGTGGGACACCATGGCGTCCGTGAGGCTGGTCAGGGTCAGGAAGGTCTTCCACACCCCCAGGGGTGAGGTAACTGCTGTGGATGACGTTAGCCTGGAGGTGAGAGACGGCGAGTTCCTGGTACTGCTGGGCCCAAGCGGGTGTGGTAAGACCACCACGCTCCGCATGATAGCGGGTCTCGAGACCCCCACCAGAGGCGAGATATACATTGGTGACAGGCTGGTCAACAACCTGCACCCCAAGGACAGGGACGTGGCAATGGTTTTCCAAAACTACGCCCTGTACCCCCACATGAGGGTCAGGGACATTATTGCATTCCCACTTAAGATAAGGAAGTACCCCCGGGAGGAGATAGATAGGAGGGTTAGGGAGGTGGCGGAGTTGCTCAAGATAGAGCACCTGCTCGACAGGAGGCCCAGAGAGCTCAGCGGGGGAGAGCAGCAGCGAGTAGCGCTGGGCAGGGCCATTGTTAGGCGGCCCCAGGTCTTCCTAATGGACGAGCCCCTCAGCAACCTGGACGCCAAGCTCAGGGTAGTGATGAGGGCTGAGCTCAAGAGGCTCCAAAAGAGCCTGGGTGTCACCACCATTTATGTGACCCACGACCAGGTCGAGGCCATGACCATGGCCGACCGGATAGCAGTCATGAACAAGGGCCGTGTTGTCCAGCTTGGCACGCCCCGCGAGCTCTTCGCCCGACCCGCAAACACCTTTGTGGCAGGATTCATCGGCAGCCCTCCTATGAACATGATAGAGTGTAGCCTAGACCCTGGTAGGGGCCTCCTCGACTGCGGGGTGCTCAAGTACCCCCTGGACCCCAACACGGGCTCTCTGCTCCAGTCGAGAGGTGTCATAGAGGTCATACTTGGCATAAGGCCCCAGCACGTACGCATACAAAAAGGGGAGGTTCCCGACTCGGTGGCGAGGGTACCCGTATATGTTGTGGAGCCGATGGGAACTGAGACAATAGTTAACTTCAAGCTAGGCGAGACCATGCTCAAGGCCGTCGTCCCCGCCGACGTGGAGGTTGAGGCGGGGGAGGTCTGGAGCATAGTATTCCCCCGTGAGAGAGTGTATATATTTGATAAGAAGAGTGGGGAGCTCGTGGCATGAGGGGCCTCCCCAAGCTTGGTAGGGGCGAGAGGGTCTTCTGGACCATAGCGCTCCTAATAGGAATAGAGCTGCTCTGGCTCCGGTTCGTCGAGCCTGGAGGACCTGCTGAGGGCGCTCTCGACCCCATGGTATGGCAGAGCCCCATAGCTTTGCTTAGATCCCCCTGGGGAGCAATCCTGGCCTGGCTGGTACTGGCTATCCTATTGTGGAGGCCATCTAAGTAGGCCTACAATTGGGGAGCGTGGGTTCTTAGAGCCCGATTAACCATTGGTGTTTTAAATCTCCTAACATACCGGAGGGTTAGCATTCCAGTGTTGGGCTTGGATGACCTTTTAGGGTCCCTTAGGCTCTTTTTGATATGTTCACTAACTGCTTGGTCATCCGCGATAAGTTTTAGCTAGGCGTTAGGAATATATTGCGTGAGGGGTACGGGCCCTAGGTACGGGGGGCCTTATAGTTTGGCGAGTGATGACCGCGCTCAACGCGTGCACCAGTATATCGCCATACTATGACTTCCGCGTACCTTTAGGCAATCGATATAAAATCCCTCCGGGGGGCTAGAGACCTACCTGTAAAAATCCGTAACTCTCACGACATTTAGTTTATCTCCGGAGGTGCCCCAGTCTTGGAGGGTAAGAGGGTTCTGGTCGTAGGCGGTGGGGCCGCTGGTATGGCTACTGCCTCGCGTGCCAAGCGTCTCAACAAGAAGCTTAACGTGACCGTGGCTGAGGCCTCGGGTTGGGTGAGCTTCGCTTTCTGTGGACTGCCCTACTATGTGGGCTGCGTTGTTAAGAGGCTGGACGACCTGGTACAGATTACGGCGGAGGAGTTTAGAAGCAAGCGGGGCATTGACGTGAGGTTGCACACGAGGGTCCTTAGGCTCGACGCGAGCGGTCGCACAGCGGTGCTCGAGGGGCCTAATGGTGAGGAGGAGCTCAGCTGGGATGTGTTGGTCCTAGCTACTGGGGCGAGGAGCAGGGCTCCCAAGATATGGCCCGAGCTCAGAGAGGCTGGGAACGCCTTCTACATAAAGCACCTGGACACTGGGGAGGAGATTAGGAGACACGCCCTGAGCCTGAGGGAGGGCTCACGCGCGGTTGTTGTGGGCTCCGGATACGTGGGCCTAGAGATGGTGGAGAACCTTGTAGAGCTGGGTCTCAGAGTGACGCTTGTGGAGGCCCTGCCCCAGGTAGCCCCCAGGGCCCTCGACCCCGACCTTGCGGAGAAGCTGGAGACCTACCTTAGGGAGAAGGGCGTTGAAGTGATTAAGGGTGCCCCCGTTAAGGGCTTCAAGCTCGACGGGGGGAAGGTAAAGTCTGTTGAGACGGACGCTGGCGATATCGAGGCCGACATGTTCGTGGTGGGATTGGGTATTGAGCCCAACACCGACCTGGCCCGACAGCTAGGCCTGGAGCTAGGACCCACCGGTGCCATTAGAGTGGATGAGCGCATGAGGACCAGCTTAGAGAACGTCTACGCTGTAGGCGATGCCGTCGAGACCAGGAACCTCGTCACCGGGAAGCCCGCGTGGATGCCCTTCGCGCAGGTCGCGAACAAGATGGGCTACGTTGCAGGAACAAACATAGGCGGCGGTAAGGCGGTGTTCCCTGGGGCGGTGGGGACGAGCACCTTTAAGGTCTTCGACATGGTTGTAGCTAGGACCGGTCTCAGCAAACAGGAGGCCGAAAAAGAGGGCTTCAACCCAATAGAGGCCAGCCTTGAGGGTGGCAGCAGGGCACACTACATTCCTGGTAGGAAGAGGATTCATCTAAAACTGGTGGCCGACGGGGACACTGGCAGGCTCCTCGGCGCCCAAGCTCTAGGAGAGACCGAGAGCGTGCTGTGGAGGATAAACGTGGTCGCTGGACTGCTGACCACGGGAGGCACAGTCTGGGACCTGTTCTTCACAGATGTGGGGTACGCTCCTCCCCTCAACCCAGTGTGGGATCCCCTGATTGTTGGAGCCCGCCTCCTCATGAGGAGCCTGGGAGAGGAGCCTAGGAAGGCCTAGGGTTATTAAGCATAGCTGCTAATACTTTTTCTATTTTCCTAAAGGTTCATACTTTCAAGATAATTCGATAAGGTGCAAGGGTTGGAGGCGAGGGAGCAGAGATACGTCATACTCATGGAGCCGCCCAGTGACGGCGCGGTCCTTGAGGAGCTGAGGTTTTTTACAAAGAAGTATGGCAAGAGGACCCTGAGGAGGGCAAGCAACCACGTTGAGCTCGTTATACTGACGAGGAAGCCCCTGGAGTTACTCGGGGAAATAGCGAGCAGGGGCCTCGTGGTAAGGGAGGTGAGGAACGTCGATCAGACCCCACCATCGTGCCTTGATGACGCGCTAGTCAGCTACGTTTACTTCATGTGGACTGAGAGGTACTGGGAGGCTCACGAGGCCCTCGAGAACATATGGCGGCAAAACAAGGACGATTGTCTGGCGGGCCTCATAAACCTCGCAGCGGCTCTCGTCAAGCTGCAAGAGGGGAACATTCCCAGCCACGTACGGATTGTGAGGCGGGCCGTTAAACTCCTGGAAACCTGTAGGGACAGACGCTATATTGACTACCAGTGCATCTCTGATACGCTTAAGAAAGCCTTGGAAAAAGGAGGTAAACCAAGGTTGCACCTGTGCCTAAGGGAGGCTGCCTAGGCTCGACCCTGTGGCCTGTCTAGTTGCCTATCGTCTCCTTGTGACAAGGAGCCTCAACAGGTAGACCGCAAGCACTACTGTGACCAAGGTCAGGATAGGTGAAGCAACCCTCTCAAAACCATCCCCATCCCCCGCATTGTTGGGAACTTCCTCTTTAATGCTCGGGGACTCTTTTGCCTCCGTTGATAACGTGCTTTGTTCTCCAGCACCAGCCTCCTGAGTCCCTGTCACGGTAACTGTAACCGTCACTGTCTCCGCGGGTGCTTCAGAAGAATTGTTGGAAACCATTTGTTCTGCGGTACCCGATGCTTGAGCGACTGGTCCCTGCTCTTGCTCCTCCTGCAGATTCGCCTGATTGTCGACAGGAACAGGGTTCTCAGGCCCCTGGCCCTGTTGCTCTGCGGGCTCCTGTTCCTGCGGCGAATCAGCAATTCCGACAGGAGCATCCCAAGGTACTAGCTTCTGGGGCTGGGTTAGGGGCACCTCCCTGAGGAGGTCAATCGTGTTAGTGTACTGTGCCTGCACCTGTGCCTGTTGCGCCATCTCCCCTATGGAGACTCCGTATATTAGTGGCATGTAATGGACCAGGAGCCCATGCTCGTTGTACGCTAGCAGTCCCAAGGAGAACGGTTCTTCAGGGCTAGGGGTACCTGCGTATATGTAGGCTTCGACGGCCTCCTCACCACCCTGGCTTGTTGCTATGCTTACCGTTCCCCTATCCCTTAGTTCGTATACGCGTCCTTCTATCTCAACGGACTGTTTGCCGACATCTCTCCCTATGTAGAGGAACGTGTTGTGCACCCGGGTACCCTCGGGGGGCATGGGGGGCGACTGGGGTGAGTAGGGCCTAGATGTCAGCACGAGGGCATCCCCCGTCTGCTTTTCCACCATGTACATCGTCATCCCCCCCAGTGTCTGCATGTTGCTCAGAACAAGCTTGGATAATTCCAGTACCAGGAGCTTGTCCTTGTAAACACCCTCTATAACGTAAAGGGAGTCGTACATGTACGCCGCTTGAAGGGAGAATACTGCGGCGGCGAAGGACACCATGTAGCCCGGGTGAATGTACTGGTCCTGCTCATAGGTGTAATAGGGGGGCAGTTTGT
Source organism: Desulfurococcales archaeon (assembly GCA_027014955.1). Classification (GTDB taxonomy): domain Archaea; phylum Thermoproteota; class Thermoprotei_A; order Sulfolobales; family Fervidicoccaceae; genus JALTXS01. Next base: position 28,343 of record JALWDA010000167.1, read on the forward strand.
CTTCAAGGTCGAGATAGACCTCAGAAAGCTGCCTTGAGTAGAGAACATTCTTGACTGGACCCAGCTGTCCCCCCTGCCCCACGCCGCCTGTAACACTCCCTAGGGACTCGGCCAGGATTAGGCCCGTTTCCCTATCGATTATTACCGTGTGGGTGTAGGGTGTCTGGCCCGCTCTTAGGCTTCCCTGTAGGACCACCACATCCCTCACACTGCCCGGGGGGAGGGGGAGCAGGGGGGCCAGTCCCTGCGTGTTTTCCGCGAGGCTGTCACGTCCCCGGGCCTGTGGGGAGAGGTCGTACTCGCCAGCAAGAAAAACCTTGTAGGATACAGTTCCCCTGCTTGTGGGTATTTCCACCCTGTCTCCCTCCCTTGCACCCGCTATCAGCCTAGCATCTATCCAGAAAACCCCGTTGAAGACCCTGTTGAGGGGCCTCATCTCAATCTCTCGCTTCTTCACGCTGCCTTCCAGCACCTTGTTGTTCTGAATACCCCATTCCACACTGCTGGCCACAACCCTGCCAGGAGCGGTTTCAACCACGACGTAGACTTCGAAGCCGGAAATGACGCTTACTTTACCAATATCCTCAGGCACCGATACCTCCTCGTCCCCTTCGAGGCCCATGACGTTGATGTTCGCGAAACCCCCCATTTTCCACGGGGCACTAACACTGCTCCCCGAGAACACGTAGTAGGACACCCTGAGCCCAGGATAGACCCATGCGGGAGGAGCAGGTGGCTCCTCACCCTGGGCATCGGTAACCGCTGCCAAGGGTTGTGCGAAAACTGCGATGAAGAAAAACGCGACCGCTGCGGCAGTTGTCTTTCTTCTAAGGAGGATCAC
>JALWDA010000168.1 GCA_027014955.1 Desulfurococcales archaeon
AAAGGCTCCACACTGACATTAAAGAGGACAAAATGTGCCCCCAACGGGACACTGGGGAGAAGTATGTATAAGGCAAGAGCAAGTGCGCCGGGCAAGGTCATACTCTTCGGGGAGCACTTCGTGGTCAGGGGAATACCAGCCCTGGCCATGGCCGTTAACCTGAGGGCGGAGGCCCTTGTGGAGGAGGGGAAGGAAGGGTGCTTTAGGGTGGAGAGCAGCATTGAGAGGGGAGAGCTATGCGGGGGTGATCCCAAGCCTGAGCCGGGTGCTCAGGCCTATGCATATCTGGCTCGCAGGGCAGGGCTTAAGGGTGCACGCATAGTTCTGAGCTCAGGGATTCCTCCCGGGGCGGGACTGGGGAGCAGCGCGGCAACCAGCGCTGCAGTTGCGGGGGCCTCTCTCCTGCTTGTTGGACTCAGGGGTGAGGAGCTCAAGGAGGCGGCCCGCCAGCTCGCCATGGAGGGGGAGAGGGTCTTCCACGGGAAGCCGAGTGGCGTTGACGTAACGGTGGCTGTGGAGGGCGGGCTGGTGGCTTACAGGCTCCCCACGGACTACAGGGTGCTCCCACCTCCCCGGCTGGAGGGGGGCGTGCTGCTCCTGGCTGACACGGGGGTGCCCCGGAGCACGCGGGAGGCTGTCATGAAGGTGCTGGAGAGGCTGGAGCGCAGGAAGCCTGTCATGCAGGCCATCTACGAGGCCGCCTCCATGTTGACGATGGAGGCCGAGAGGGCCCTCACGGGGGGAGACCTCGCCGCAGTGGGGGAGCTCATGGACATCGCCCAGGGCCTCTTGTCGAGCATAGGAGTATCCTTCCCGCAGGCCGAGGCCCTTATACATGAGGCCAGAAGTAGAGGAGCCCTGGGAGCCAAGATAACCGGTGCGGGCCTGGGAGGGAGCGTGATAGTCCTCGTTGAGGCCGAGAGGGTTCCCGTGGTGGAACGCGCGCTCCTGGCCAAGGGCGCCACTCGTGTGCTGAGGCTCTCCCCAGATCCCCGGGGCCTCGTGGTCGAGGGCCCCTTGTAGCAGAAACCCTTATAACCCCAGCCCGAGGCCAATACTTGTAATCGGAGCCAACCACGCCCAGCTTAGGGGCAGAGGGCCGGTAGCTCAGCCTGGAAGAGCGCTCGGTTGGCATCCGAGAGGTCCCGGGTTCAAATCCCGGCCGGTCCACCACCCACCCGACTTCTCCACCAAAAAGTTAACTACAGCCCCAGCCAAAGCTGATTCCAGCTTGCGTAATACCCTAGGACCAAGCAAGAAGTTAACTCCCTGCTCCGAGATTGCCTCATCCCTTGGGAAGTGAGTTAGGCTGCATACATGGCTACCGTCCCTCAAGTGTCCTTAACGGGGGTGTCAATGTGCTTGGGTGAGGTTGCTCAGACCAGCCATGTCGTTCCAATGATAATCTATTTATGATAATCAATTTATCATAAATAGATTATGAGCAAAAAGGTGAGTAGAGTGACGGGAGGAATATTCGTCAAGAGATCCCAGCTTGAGGACTTCCTGAGAACAAGGATGGATAGGCCCAAGGTCCTCTACGGCCGGAGGAAGACGGGCAAGACCTTCTACACTCGGCGAACCCTAGGTGACACTCGCTACCTGATAGCCCAGGGCCCCCGCAGGCTTCTGGACCCCGTAGATGGCCATTCTTTCCCCCCTGAGGCCCTACGCCTCCTCTGCCGGGGAGGAGAGCCCTTCATACTGGATGAGTTCCATCGGCTGTCGAGGGACTTCTTCGCCCTCCTCCAGTCGGGGGAGTGCAATGTTCCCGGCTCGGTGTTCCTGACGAGCACCCTACACTATTACCGGAGGCTGACCCGGGGGCCTGACGCGCCTCTTCAGGGCCTGTTCCCCGAGCAAAGGGTAGGCCTCGTGTCGCCCCGGGACCTCCTCGCGCACCCCTGGGGCGTGGAGCCGGGGCGGGAGCTGGTGGAGAGGCTGGTCTTCTACCAGGAGCCCACCCTGATAGGCCTTCCCCTGAGGACCATAGTCTTGGGCATGGCGCCGCTCGCCCGGAGCCTGGTGGGGGAGGTGCTGGAGGAGGAGGACCACGCCATAACAACGAGGTACAACGCCATTCTCCAGGCCATAGCCGGGGGAGCGGCAAGCCTAAGCGAGATAGCCAGCACCGTCTACAACCTGGGTGCATCGCCCACGCCCTCCACCAGCCACGTCACCCCCTATCTAGCCACGCTTGTGGACATGGGCCTCGTGGAGAGGCTCCCCGTGTTGGCTACGAGGAAACACGTTTACAGGCTCCCCTCACCCCTAATGGACCTGGTCTTCCACCTTGACCACAAGTACGGCTTCAGGGACGCGCAACTCACATGGAGCCAGCTACGCCCCCTCGTCGAGGCCAGGCTACCCCAGCTTGTGGAGAGGTTCGTGGAGAGGCTCCTCGCAGAGATATGTGGTCTCAGGCCCGTCAAGCTCATCCTAGAGCCCAGGGGACGCGGCGGGGGGCCTCTGGAGGTGGACATAGCGCTGGCGAGGCATAAGCAGGTGGTTCTCCTGGCTGAGGTCAAATGGAGGCAGAGGGTGAGGCCCCGTGACCTCCGGGGGCTGGAGGAGGCCGCCGCTAGGCTGGAGGCCGATTCCCTCCTCATTGTACCGGATGAGAGCGTGGTCTCAGGGGAAGTCAGAGCCAGGGTTGTGGACGTGGAGAGACTAGTGGAAATAGCACGGGGCGAAATCTGCCCCCTACCCTAGGCGTTACACTACCCTTTTATGCCCTGGCCCCCATTGGGTGCATAGACGCGCAGGGTCCCACAAGGGTGAACGGGCATGTCTGAAACTGGTATGGGCAACAAGGCCTCATATGATGCCATCGTACTCGGAGGAGGACTCGCAGGCTACCCCGCGGCCATTGAGATGGCCCGGAGGGGCCTCAAGG
>JALWDA010000169.1 GCA_027014955.1 Desulfurococcales archaeon
GAAGGTCACGTACCCCACTATGCTCATGAGCGCGTCAACGCCCAGTCTACGCTCCCGGAGCTCCAAGATCGCCTTAAAGGCGAGGAGGGTCGAGAGGAGGGGGAGGAGGGGACCCGCCCTTCCTGTTAGGTATTCCACCAGCGCCCCTGCGACTGCAGCGAGGGCGAAGAGGGCCCAGAACTCCCTGCTCTCCAGCTTCTCCTCCAGCTCCTCCCAGGGAGACTCCCTCTCCTCCCCTTCTTCTTTCTCCTCCATTGCGCTGGCCTTCTCGTGTTCCACTGATGCACGCCTCCTGGGCGGGTGTTCCGCGTTCTCTTTCGGGAATGGTAAGAATAATAATTTAACTGCTAATCATTGGTTTGTATATAGTAGAACGTTATTAACACATTGACCAAAAATTAATAAAAACGCGCTTGGGCTAATATCCCTCATGACAAAAGGTGAGCCCCCATGGTCGTTATAAGCGTTAGCCTCCCCGAGGCCCTCTTGGAAGCGATGGACAAGTATGCCAGCAAGTACGGGTACACGGGGAGAAGCGAGCTCATAAGAGAGGCTGTGAGGGACCTGGTATCCCAGGACCTGGCCCCCGAGCCGGGGGAGGAGTCCTTCACAGTCATATTCGTGCTCACCGACAAGAGGCACAAGCACGACGCGGACGAGAGGGTTCTCTCAACCGTGCACCGCTACGAGGACATGGTGAGGGTTCTCCACCACTACCGGCTCGACCAGAACCTCTGCGTCAACCTCGTCATAACCCAGGGGCCCCAGAGCCGCTCCGGTGAGCTCGCCCGCAAGCTCAGGGGGATAAGGGGGGTGGTGGACGTGTGGATAAAGCACGTCACTCCCGCTCCCCACCAGCTGTGAAACCCCCGGCATAGGGGTACCGAGGAGACGGGGTGATGGTTTTGGCAGGCTATCACCTGTTTAGCATAAGGCCCCAGTACGCCCAGGCCATATTCGCGGGGGTGAAGAAGTTCGAGCTCCGCAGAGGCGTGGGGAAGGAGATAGACACAGGGGACACCGTGGTGGTCTACGTGAGCGGCCACGTGAAGAGAATATACGGCGTCTTCACCGTGGGTAGGATAATAAGGGGCACCCCCCAGCAGGTCTGGAGAGCCGTCACCATAGGACCAACGGGCATCGGGAGGGACGCCTGGCAGTACATCCAAGGAAGCCCAAGGGCCATGGCGCTGGAGGTCCTCAACCCCCGGGTCTTCCCACGACAGCCCACGCTCAACGAGGTCCGGAGGGTCCTGCCCAACTGGAACCCCCCGCTCAGCTACCTGAGGCTGGACGAGAACAGTCCCCTCTTCAGGATATTCATAAGACCCCTTCTAGAAGAACTAGGGGAAGAAATGTAGAGGGGCCACCAGAGCTTCCAACCCCTCTGTGAAAAAACATTGGAGAAAACGTAGGGCCCGGGATGTCCCCCTCGAGCCCTTATTGTTGTGATTTTTCTAGTAGTGCTGCTAGGTAGATTTTTGCTTCTAGGGTTAGTTTTTCGAGGTTGGGTCCGTAGGCTTGTTTGAGGGCTTGTAAGAGTCTCTGAGCCTGGTCTTGGGGGAGCTTGGGGGGTTCTTTGAGGAGCCCCGCCTCCTGGTAGACCTTGACCAGGTCCAACGCTGTGACCCTCCCGTCACCTGTCCGGTCCAGCTCACTCACTCTCTCAGGGTCGCTTACCACCAAGCCCTCAACCAGCCTCTCAAGGGGAACCATCCTAGCCTCCTTAACAGCCTCAATCACGCTCGTAACATTCCCTTCCTCAACCCTCACTTCGCCTCCTAGGAGGGCTGACAGGATGTCGGCGACTCTGCTGGAGGTTTCGACGCTCTTTACCATGCGGGTTATCTTCTCATGCACCTTGGGGTCGTAGACCTGTATGTTGAGGGGTATTCGGAACTCCTTAGTGGTCGCCTTGGAGCTGGTGTCGAAGTACCCCTGTATCACGACCACGATGTCCGCGCTCAGCGAGGCCTCCCTTGTCCCATGGACGCTTACATTGAAGGAGAGGGCCTCACCTGGGGCCAGGGTTTTCGGCAGGCGGGGGACTCCCAGTTTCAGCACGCCTGGGAGGCTCCTGCTCAGTTCCAAGGAGAGGACCTTCATGTCGGCGTTGCCGGTGTTCCTCAGGGTCACGGTCACGGTTTTGGTGCTTCCCAGAGGGATTCTTATTTTGATGCTCTTCTCTGAGAAGCTGGCCTTGCTGTACTTGGTCATACCAGTGGTGCCTGGGAGGGGCACGGGCGGCTCCACCAGTGGATACTCGTCTTTTATGACCAGCCCGGACTGGTTGAACACCACGTAGGGCACATCCACAATGCCATCCCCATCCTCATCCACACGCACATGATCACTCCACCAATTACCCCTACCACCATAACTGAAGCTTATCTTAACCGTGCCGTTGGCTATGAGGTCTGCGATGTCCCTGTAGGTGAGGTCTTCATCTGTCTCTATGACTAGGAAGGTGGGCTTGCTGCTTTCCCTGTAGAACGTGTTATTGTAGACCGTGAGTGATGTCTTCTTGTTGGAGGTTGAATGGACTACCTTTCCTACCCAGATCGCCGTTGAGCCCTCTCTGTCAAAGGGCTGTATGAGGTTGTTGACGAGGGTCACGTTCTCGCTACCATATATCCTGATGTTCCTTATCCAGTTCCCCTTCACGAAGGTGTCACTGGTCTCGTATAGGTTTATGTACATGTAGTCGTTGGGTGGGCTGAGTTCCACTGCTTGTATGTTGCTGGTGCTTGAGAGGCGCAGGGCCCGGACCCTCACGTTCTCGAATCGTATGGCGTTCTTAGTAGCGTTATCAATGCTCACTAGCTCGAGGGTGTGGAAGTTCATGTTCCTGAGAACCAGCTCCTCCACCCCCTCTCCCTTGAAGACTGCCTTGACCTTGCTATCTACCGCAACGTTGTCCAGGGTGACGTTCTCCAGATAGTAGCTGCCCAGGGCGCCGGGCTTACCCCCTCGTATGACATAGTATTCGCTCCCGCTGGTGATGTTGCTGATAACGGTGTGACTCACGTTCCTTAGGACAATGCCGTACTCTATAGCCTGGTTCTCCACCCTGGCGCTGGAGGCGTTCATCAGAAGGAGCACCCCAGCGTCCGCCCCCAAGTCGAGAGAGCCCACATCGGGGTCGTTTAGGACGATTACCACCCTCTTACCGTTGAGGGTTATGCCCCCTCCTTCCTCCACAGCCTCTAGGCCATCGAGTATGGGCAGGATCGTCCTCACGACCACCTCCCCGGAGCTGAGGGTGCCCTTCTTCTCATCCTTTATTGTGAACGTGTTAGGCCCTGTGAGGATGACCTCCACGCCATAGTAGTCTTTCAGCAGGGGGAGCTCCGTGTAGGTGATGCCCACTATCCAGGCGGGGTTGTATAGCACTATGGTGTTGTTGCCCATCTTGAGTGTCCCCGACAGCTCCAGTACATGGTAGTCGAACTCGACAGTCGACATATTGTAGGGGCCAAAATGGTGGTCCCACAGGTTCCTCCCATAGACAGCCTTGAGTCCCTGCACCACGTTGTCCTCAATCACCGTGGTCCCCACGAGCCACGGGTACTTGTCAGGGTCACAGCTGTTGCCGAACTTGTCCGGGTGGGCGGCCTTGTACACCGTGAAGTTTGTCTCCACCATCCTGTTGCCCGTGATGTAGAGGCTGTTGACATAAGTTGATGAACAGGAGCCCATGGGGGTCCTCGCATACACGCGGAGCCACAGGTCAGCATCCTCGACCCTGTTGCCGGTGAACCACAGAGCGGTGGCGGTGTCGTTGCGGAATATGGCGAGGATATCGGTGGGTCCCCTGGTTATGTTGTTCCCCTCGATGTACACGCGGGTGAGGCCCACGGGAGCGTGCCTGTAGGTGGGCAGGGGGTTCTCCACGCGGGGTGTCACGTTCAGGAGCGTCGCTACGCCGGCTATGTCGTTCCCCGAGATTATGAGCTCGTCGACAGCCTCCTGGCTCGACGGGGACTCGCGGTAGCCCAGGGTCATCTTAACAACAACTGCCGAGGACAGGCTGCTTAGCCGGGTTTTGTTCACCTCCAGCCGGGTCACTTGGAGGTTGTTGCTGGTGTCCACGCAAACCCCAGTCGTCACCTTATCCATGCTGGAGCCCAGTACGCTAACGCGGGCCGTCTTAGCCTCATCGCCTAGGCTTTTGACTGCGAGCGCCTTGTCCACGCCCTTGAAGCTAATCCCTTCTACTCGGACCTGGTACTCATCACTGCCCCCCAGGTAGGCCATGAGACCCAGACCCCCTCCTGTTACGCTGCCGTTCTTCAACGTTATGCTAGTGTTCACCGCGAGCACGTGTACGACGTTACCATAGCTGGTGTTGAGCAGATGGCCCCCTAGGTCTATCACGGGCTCTCTGCTTGTGTTAACCACCAGTGTGAACACCTTGCCCGAGAGCCTCGAGGCCTCCCCGGGAGGAAGCAGGGCACCTAGGAGGGCGCCTGTGTCAATGGAGTGCTGGCTAGTGTTCGTGGACTGTGTCAGGTTGTCGAGCAGCATTATCAGCAGGGTGGTTCCATTGGCCGTCACCTCCAGGGCGCCGCCCAAGGTGTGGCTCGTGAGGTCCACGGGGTAGAAGGCGGAGTCAGTGGCGTTGTAGAGGTACACGCCCGTGTCGTTGATGAAGATTATCTCTCCCGGCTCCAGGACGTACTCGGCGTTGGCTAGGAGCGGCGACGTTGTCGCCAAGAGCAGGACTCCCGCGAGGAGGGCTAGGAGGGGGGTTACCCTGGGGGCCTCTCTCCGGGGAGAGGGCCTCTTCACCCTGCGTCACCATTAACCTTTTTTATAAATATATACATGATCTTTGTCAAAACAGTGTGAGTATATATTGATTGTTTTAGAAACAGCTGGTTATTTTTCAAAACATTTTCTCACAAAAATGTAACAAATACAAAAGACCCCGGGTCCAATTAACACAACTACGGCGAATAAACTGTGGTAATACGCCATACATGTCTAACAGTCACAAAACAGGTTAAACCGGGCTGGTAGAATACGACGTTAAAAACGAATGCCTGAAACCTACATCAACATAGTCCATTAGCAGAATGGCAAAAATTACAGGGTACTCAGCAAACCCTCAGGTCCCCAGCGCGGGGGGTTACAAGGGTGTCCATCTACAGGATACCACTGTTGTTCAAGAAATGTGTTAAAGGGAAGCGGAATCTTTGAGGACGGAAGGGTGGTGAAAAAAGGTTTTTGTCTCGGATTCTCAAGTCCTGCGAGAGAGTACGCCAATCACTATACCTATCACAAGGGCTATGCCCGCGAGGGCCGCGGCGGTGCCTGTCTTGGACACGGTCTGGGTCACAGTCTCCGTTTGAGTCACGGTGGTTGTGCTGGGGGTTGCTACTTTTGTCATGGTGTAGGTCTCGGTGGTTGTCTGGGTCACCGTCTTCTCCACCGTGGTGGTTTCCGTGACCGTGGTGGTGGCGGTGGTTGTTTGAGTGGTGGTCTCTGTCACTGTTGCGGTCTGCATCAGTGTTTCGGTGACAGTCTGGGTTTGGGTCTCTGTCACAGTCAGGGTCTCGGGTGGTGGGGGTATTGTGAGGAGGTCCACCCATATGGGGTTGGAGAGGGCGAGGTCACCATCGCTGTCCCAGACGAGTACCTGGACCCAGGAGCGTGCGTCGTCGAGGGTGTTCTCCGTGACGTCCACTGTGATGGTGAGGTCGACTATCTGGTCCTGGCCGTCGAAGACCGCGTCGTATATGGTCTGGCCCTCGCTCACCAGCACGACCCTCTGGACGCCGTCGACCGCGAATATGCTCAGGTTGAGGTCGAACACGGGCTCAGAGACGCTGGTGCCGGGCAGCGGCGTCATGAGGAGCAGGGGGCCGTAGGTCACGTAGGATAGACCGGCCTTCTCGGCAGTGGCGAAGTCAACGGGCGTTACCTCGCTCGGGTTGCTGGTGCCCAGGAAGGCGTAGACCCTCGGGTACCCCGTGTAGGGCGTGGCCCACACGTCGTGGACGTCACTGCCAGCGGTTAGGTACTTGCGGACGTTTGCGTTCCACAGCTCCCACATCTTCATAACGGTCATGTTGTCGGTCCTGCCCCACCTGCCGTTTATCTCCGCGACGTCCCAGTCCTCACAGTAGGCCCCGGGGAGGTCGTTGGCCTCCCAGCTGCTGAAGTAGCCCGTGTAGGGGTGGTTGACCCTGATGACTATAGCCCCGAGGCTCCTCATCGCCTCCATCATCTCGCAGGGCGTGCCCCTTATGGTCTCATAGACGCCCAAGGGCAGGGGGTAGGGGTTGAAGTGAGCCCACGCGGGGCTCACCTCGACGCTGGGTATGAAGGGCATGCCCCTCTCCGCCGCTAGCTGTGCGAGGACCTCGTGGTTCTCCACCCAGTCGTGGTCGCTTATGAAGGCGAAGTCCAGGCCAGCGGCGCTCTGGGCCACGATGACGTACTCGGGGGGAGTCCTCCCGTCGAGGTAGTTGCTGTGGTGGTGCAGGTCAGCGCTGTACCATCCGTACTCGTTGGGGTCGACGAGTATCTCTATGGGTGCCTCTAGCTCCACCGTTGCCTCGGGCTGTACCTCAACGCCCTCGAAGACCAGGGGCTCGGCCAGGAACCCGGCGGCGTGGTCAACGGTTATGGTGTAGTTGCCGGGGGGCAGGTTGAACTCGGCGAGTCCCATCTTGTCGACGTCGGGGCTGGTGTAGACTGTTGTTATGGAGAGAAACCTCACTATGGGGGTCTCTCCGCCGCTTATGAGTATCTTGGCGTCTAGGGGCTCACCGGTGGCGGCGTCGTACACGACTACCCTGACGGTGCCGGGCTTGCCCACATCGGTGAAGTCCACCTGCTGGGCCTGGGCCAGGCTGGCAGTCACGCTAACCTTCTGGGAGAGCCCATATCCCCTGCCCGTGGCCTGGAGCTGGTACTCGCCCTCGGGGAGGGCCATGGTGTAGGAGCCGTCCTCGTTGCCCACCGTCCAGCAGTAGGGCCTACCGTCGGGGAGGAAGGCCGTCACAATTGGGTTGGGGACAGGCTCTTCACCTGACGCGACGGTTCCGCTAATGGTTGCGAGCTGCTCGCCCTTTATCTCGGCGATAACCTGCCTTATGGCGCAGGTGTCGCCCCTGGGCAGGACTATGAGGTATCCCTCGAAGACCCGGGTCTCGCCGGGCTGGAGCGTGTGTATGGTGAAGGGGTCGACCCAGCCCGTGCTGGTGCTGAGGTGGGTGTAGTAGGGAGCATATATGCCGGCGGCGAAGTCCTCGTAGTAGCCCGAGACCCAGTCCTCCACCGCTCCGAGCTCCTCCTTGAGCGTGGGCGCGTAGTGGCGACCGGTGCCAAAGCCGGGGGTGAAGGTCCATCCCTTCTTGAAGCTTATCGCGTAGCCCGAGACCAGGTCAGTGTAGGCCTGCTCGCCCTCGTTGGTCAGGGTGGTCACTACGTGGAGGTAGGGCTTGCCGCTCTCGAGGGTGAACCTCATCTCCACGCGTATGTCCTTCCAGTATCCCGTGAGCACAACAGTGGCGTTGTGGGGGGTGTTGTCGATCACCTGTATGTTCTCCACGTCGAACTCAGCCCAGTTGCCCCACCCGTTAACGGGGAGGCTGAACTGCGCTATGATGTCCGCCCCCACCTGCCCGTCGACCACGGGGGCCAGGTCTATTATGTTGCCCCTGGTCACCCCCCAGGGCGGCAGGGTCCCTATGCCGAAGGTCGCCGCGAGGTGCTCGTTCATCAGCGTGAGGTCCCCGCTATTAAGCGCCTCTCCCTCCGCGATCGGAGTGGGGCCCCAGATTACCTGGACGCCCTCCTCCGCCTGCGATGACGCGGGCGATGCCGCCGTCGTCAGTACTGCCAGGAGCAGGAGAGTGGCGGCTAGAAGTACGTGTCCCATGGAGCCCGCGGGTCGAGCGTGTGTGGACATACTATCCCTCCGGAAACTGGTTCATGAATAACATGGTTGTGTGGGGGTTTAACCCTAACTCCCAGCGTCTTCTAAAAACACTACCCCCTCCCCCATGGTATTACTTGCGGGAACTGTAATCCCTAAGCCCTCTATCCAGGTCTACGTGAGTGAAACGTTTAACGTCCCCCAAGCAAATATAGTAACAGGTGGGGGACGAGAGCCTTGAGGCTCCCCAGTCCGCTGCACAGGCTGCTGGAGGAGCTGGGGAACCTTCTCCGGGGCCAGATCGAGGGTCTCAAGCAACAGAGCGTGGAGGCCATTAGGCTAGAGTACCTGGAGCTGGAGAACGCCTTCCTCACCCTCGTTCTTGGAAGCGCAGTGGGCATGCCCCTCATGCCCCTGGGCCTCTCCATGGAGCTTCTCCCCCTGGTTAGGGAGGAGCTCGCGGTTATGGAGAGGAGGCACCGGTTGGGGGGCGATACTCTGGCGGAGTTCTTCGGGAGCCTGGGGGGAGAGTGGTAGGCGGGGGCTGTTCGCGTATTAACAGGCTTGGGGGAAAGATATATACCTGTATCCCTCCATACTATACATCATCTTTTTCCAAAGGTGAGGTGTACCCCATTGAATAAGCACTCCTACCTTATACTACTCCTTCTCTTCCTAACAATGATACCCGCCCCCCTAGCATGGGGCGAGGAGGACGCCAGCAACCAGGACTGGGGCCTCCTATGGGAGACGGGCCACGCGGCCGTGGTTGAGCCCTACTCCCTCATCCTGGCGACGCTCATGGACCCCATAGAGTACCAGGGGTTGTACCTGACAAGCGACGGGCAGCGCCTCTACGCGGGCCCCTACACAAGCGTGGAGGATAATCTCGTAATCCTCAGGGTCTTCGACACTGGGGACCGTACCCCCGTGCTCAGCATAGACCTGACCCAGAAGATTGCCGCCCAGGGCTTCCCCCGCGAGAGCGACTGGCTGGGGGAGAACCTCGCCATAGTAAAGGGGGCAGCGTTCAGGGACGGGTACGCTGCCATCTATGGGCCAGTGCGTGCCACGCCCGAGGTCCCCAACATACTGGTGTTCAGCATGGAGACGGGCGAGGTGACCCACAG
>JALWDA010000170.1 GCA_027014955.1 Desulfurococcales archaeon
GGTGAGGGGAGGAGGCGGGATGAGCTGCTTGAGGGGGTCCTGGGGGTGGTCCGGGAGAAGGGGGGGGAGCTTGGCATCGGAGTGGGGGAGCCGGTGGTGAACCGGGGCTAGACCTTCTCAGTCTCCCTTTCTCCAGGGGACGTGGGGCGGGCGTAGGAGTGTATCTGGTGGGGTCTTGCCACTGTTATGCTGGCGAGCTCGGTGACCCTGTAGAGTCTTATGACCTTGATATAGACCAGCCAGTGGGGGCTCGTGAGGTTCACGGGCCGGTCTATTCCCTCGGCTATAAGGTCGATGGCCTCCCTGCTCCCCAGGCGCCTTATCTGGTTCCCCTCCCGAGCGTATAGCCTTCCATCGAGCTTTATTGCGAAGGACTCCTCTGGCTTGGACTTGCTCAGGGTGATCTCGCGGGTCTTGGGGGCCACCCTGTCAATGTACACGTCGGTGACGGCGTCCACGGGGATTATGCGTAGGAGGGGCGTGTCCCCCCTTATCTCGCTCCTCAGCACCTCCATGGCCTGGTAGGGGTCGGGGACGCGGAGGAGCATTATGCTCTGGCTGGTGTCGACTATGGTTGCCTCGGGGAGGGCCTGGGTTACCTGCTGTCTGGCGACTATATAGTTGTCGTAGCCAGGGTAGTGGGTTATTATGAGGTTGAAGGGGTCGCGGGGCAAGGCTATCCTCCTTCCGCGTGTCTTGGGTTGGCTGTGCTTGGCTGGAGCCTGTTATGGCGTGTGGCGGGTTATATTTGGAGTGGTGGGCCAAGCCATATATATTCCGGATGCGAAATAATACAAGAGTATAGGTCACGTCGGGCTGGGGGTTAATAGCCTGGAGTGGGGCCCACCATCGTGGGAGCATAATTCTATTCCCCCATTACCGGTGAAAAGGGTAAAAAGGGTTTTATACGCACAAAAAGAGACAATCCCAATACAGACCCGGTGAGACGAGAGAATACCAAGGACAACAGCGCCCAACCACACCGGGACCACCACGTAACTAGGAGGGTGATAGCATGCCCCTGTTCCAACCCTATGTTCTGCCCACGGAGAGCCTCCGCATGGCCAAGGAGGAGAAGAAGGGCAACGGCAACGGGGCCCGGGGGCCCCGCGAAGACCCCTTCCCCGGCCTGCTTCCAGCTGTGAGCATCTACCGTGACAAGGAGATAAGGATAGCCAACCGCACCATAAAGGTGGGTGGCCCCAAGCCCCTGATAAAGCAGGGCGAGCGCCTTGTAAGGCACACTGAGAGCATCTGCCCCTACTGCCAGAGGCTCCTCCCCGCGGTCATCGTTGAGAGGGAGGACAAGCTCTACATCAGAAAGGAGTGCCCCGAGCACGGGGAGTTCGAGGATCTGTACTTCGGAGACGCGGAGATGTACTGGAGGTTCCTCAAGTACGCGGAGGAGGGCAGGGGGACCCACGCCTATGTCCCAGTGAGCGCGCCCTGCCCCTACAGCTGTGGCCTGTGTGGGATGCACAAGAACCACACCGCCCTCATGAACCTGGTCATAACCAATCGCTGCAACCTGAGCTGCTGGTATTGCTTCTTCTACGCTGAGAAGATGGGCTACGTGTATGAGCCCAGCCTGGAGATGCTACGGGCCCAGATAAGGCAGCTGGCCAAGCAGGGCCAGACCATGGCGGTGCAGATAACGGGCGGGGAGCCCACGATGAGGGACGACCTGGCTGACATCGTGAGGATGCTGAAGGAGGAGGGCGTCCGCCACATACAGCTCAACACGGACGGCGTGGGGTTCGCGGAGCTGTTCTTCAAGAACCTTGACCTCGCCGTTCAGTGGGTTAGGGAGCTGAGGCAGGCTGGCGTCAACACCGTGTACATGAGCTTCGACGGCGTGAGGCCCAAGACGAACCCCAAGAACCACTGGGAGGTCCCCTATATTTTCGAGGTGTTCAGGAGGGCGGGTATGACCAGCGTCGTCCTAGTCCCCACGGTGATAAACACGGTCAACGACCACGAGCTGGGCGATATTATAAGGTTCGCGGCCAAGCACATGGACATAGTGAGGGGCGTGAACTTCCAGCCCGTGAGCCTCACGGGCAGGATGAGGCAGCAGGAGGTCCGGAGGTACAGGATAACCATCCCCGACGCCATCCGGAGGATAGAGGAGCAGACCAACGGCGAGATACCCAGGGAGGCATGGTTCCCCATACCCACGGCCGCGAAGTTCGCCAAGTTCATACAAGCACTCACCAAGAAGCCCCAGTTCACAATGGCCAACCACATAAGCTGCGGCGCAGCCACCTACGTGTTCGTTGAGAGGGACGACAGCGGCAGGCCCGTTGCATTCCACCCGATAACCGAGTTCTTCGACGTCGAGGCCTTCGTGGCCTACATGGACGAGATGAGGGAGAAGCTGGAGCGCTCGGGCAAGACCATGACCTACATACACACCCTCAAGCTCGCCAAGGACCTGAGGAAGTTTGTCAAGGAGGAGAACCTTCCCACCATTGGGACGAGTTTTGGGCGCATGCTATACGAGGTGTTCATAAAGAGGGACTACCACACACTGGGCAAGCTCCACTACAACATGCTGTTCCTCGGCATGATGCACTTCATGGACCAGTACAACTACGACGTCCACAGGGTCATGAGGTGCAACATACACTACAGCAGCCCCGACGGGAGGATAATACCCTTCTGCGCCTACAACGTGCTCAACGACATCTACAGGGACTATATACTAAAGCAGCACAAGATAAGCCTAGAGGACTGGAAGAAACAGTACAAGGGCCACAAGTACGGCCTCAGCGACAAGTACGTGAGGGACATCAAGAAGCTCAAGAACCACCCCCTCTACTGGAAAACATACGCGGGCTTCGTGGAGCCCAAGGTCGCCACACCCCTGGCA
>JALWDA010000171.1 GCA_027014955.1 Desulfurococcales archaeon
GTCAATTGGAGTATTTTAGAGTTGATAGCTTTAGATATTTTAAAAAACGACTATTAAACTAAACAATAAATACAAATGTCAGAAATTATTTTAAGAACGGAAAATTTAGTAAGAACTTATCAGCCGGAGAGTGTGAAGCCGGTGCGGGCTTTGACCTGCAGCCCGGCCTGTTCGAGATACTGCGCGAGCTCCTCGGGGGTGATGAACTTGCCCAGCGTAAATCGGGTGGACTCCAGCCCCTGGCCGGCGAGGACGTGGGTCTCGACCCGCACGACGTCGAGCCCCAGCGCCCGGGAGAGGGCGTTCTCCAGCTGGTTGACGAGCAGGTTCTCGACCGCGACCCCGGCGGCGACCTCGGCGCGCTGCCCGGAGAGGCCCAGGAGCCGGGCCGCCGCCTCCTCCTGGGGCTGGGCCTTGCAGCTGAGCAGGTCCTCGGCGGGGGTGAGGCTGAGGCAGGGGTCGAGCTCGAAGGCGAGCTTATCCCCGCGCCGCACCACGCGCCCCTCGGCGACCAGGTAGATGGCCCCCTCCGGGGCCTCGCTTTTCGCCTTCAGGAAGACCTCGGGCAACAGGCCGTGCTCGGGGGAAAAGCGGGCCACCCCCTCGATGATCTCGAAACGGCGGTTAAAGAGGACGAAGCTGCCCCTGAGCGCCCGGGCGCTGCCGCTCAGGTAGGGGTCCTGGGCCGAGCCCCCTAAAAAGAGCTCGCCCCCCAGCTCCCCCTCGACCAAAGGCGCGCGCACGAAGACGCCGCGGTCGGCGTGGATACGCAGGTCGTCGAAGACGAGCGGCGGCCGGGCCCCGCCCTCGCGCACCGGTAGCGGCTTTTCCGGCAAGCTGAGGAGGGCCTGTTCCACGGCGACGAGCTCCCCGGCTACGGTATTGGGGAGGCCGAGGTCAAGGCCATCAGCGAGAGGCTTGGAGTAGGGCCCCAGGACAGCTTCCTACTGATAGTGGACCAGGAGGACAACGCCCGGAGAGCCCTCAAGGCGGCTCTGGAGAGGATAGCCCTGGCCCTCGACGGGGTGCCCAAGGAGACCCGCATGGCCCAGCCCGATGGCACGACCAGGTTCCTTCGCCCCCAGCCCGGTGCCGCCAGGATGTACCCCGAGACTGACATTCCCCTCATGAAGGTTGACCCCAAGCTACTGGATGAGGCCAAGGCATACGCGCCCCCCGACCCCTCGGAGAAGCTCCGCTACTATGTTGAGTCCCTGGGACTTAACAAGCAGCTGGCCCAGCAGGTGCTTGACGACGAGAACATGCTACTCATAGAGGAGCTAATGGAGGAGTACAAGGACAGGCTTGAGGCCTCCTACATAGCCTCTGTCATGACCGGGACCCTCAGGGCACTAAAGAGGGAGGGCGCCCCTATAGAGAATCTCCAGCCCCATCACTTCCAGGAAGCCTTCAGGCTTCTCGCACGGGGTGACATAAGCAAGGAAGGGCTGGAGAAGCTATTAGAGCTCATGAGCAACTCACCCTCCGAGGACCCTGAGAAGCTGGCCGAGAAACACGGGTTAAAAGTACTGCCAAGGGAACAGGTAGAGGCCATAATTGACCAGGTGATACAAGAGCTCCGCCCCCAGATAGAGGCCAAGGGCCCCAAGGCAATGGGGCTGGTCATGGGAAGGGCCATGGCCAAGCTACGCGGCAGGGCTCCAGGAAAGCTGGTTTCCGAGATAGTAAAGAAAAAGCTAGAGGCCCTCAATAAGGGTCAATAATGTTTTTGCGAATAATGGGTGTTAGCCCTTGATGATGTGTCCGACTAGAAGAAGTCTTTTCGGAACAATCTCTGGGGGAGAAGCCGTCTCAGTTTGAACAGAATTTTCACGGTATCCGGAGTAGAATTTCTTCATCAAATGATTTATCTAGAGTAGGGTTTTTCCGCGGGACAATGCATTTGCTCGGGAGTATTCATGTATAATTCTTCCCAGATGACCCGGCCTCCAACAGTGATCTAAGATATTTGTGGTACTCCTTGACTTTGTTGCGTGGGAAGGGGTTTACCACGACCAGTTCCTTCACCTTCTCCAGCTCGGCATCCATCGTGTATATTGTCCTGGCCTCCAGGGTGTTCGCGAGAGCCACTAGGTAACTATCCCAAGACTCAATATTATACGCTACCGCAGCGTCAAGGGCCTCAGCCGCTACGCCGGGAGGGACCAACGGGTAGAGGGCAGGCGAGTTTGTTTCCAGAATACCCGCTAGTATCTTTTTTACAGCACGTCTAGGTGCTTTGGGATATTTTGTTGCTATGTGGTATGCTCCTAGAAGAGCCGTTATGGGCAATAATGCTCGTCTCCTCAGGGTAAGGACTTCTTCCACGAACTCGACCGCGTGTTTCTTAAGGGGGTTATCAAAGCATACGGGGACTATCACGCTAACGTCAACGACGCCTTCAACGGAGCCCCAGTTTTCTCTCAGCATATTCTCTGCTCACCCACTTCCATTCACCGCTGGCGTGTTCTTCCACGAAGGCCCTAGTTCTTGTAGCCATGGTCATTTTCTTCCATTCGGCTACCCTCTCCTCAAGGTCCTTGCTTATCGGCACAAGTTCGATTTTTCCGTTGATTACCCGCAGGAGAAGCTTCCCACCCCCGCTTAGACCCAGCTTCCTCCTCACCTGGGAGGGTATAACCATTCTCCCTTGCTTGTCGACATTCACCTCATATTCCATAACATACACCATGTGGAAGAGTATGTTCCACAGAAGTATAATTTTCTAACCTCCTGATAAATGTGAAATGAGGTCTCAGAAGCTTGAAGAGAAACCTACTCTATATCAGGGCTTCGAACCCTAATACAAGTTCTCCTAACCGACCAAACAAGACAGGTGGGTAATGCGAGAACCCGAGTCCCTGCCCATAACTAGTGCAACAGCCTTTACAAGGAGTTCACGTATAACCCGACTACTCAGGATATTCGTTTAAACATTGCATCATCTACAAGCCAGTGATTAATACCCGGCCGAGCCTGGGGAGAACTATGCATAGCCGTCATGTTTATCCATTTACCTGTGCACAGTTTGTTATTTGCAAAAATATTGAAAACATCAAATGCACAAGCTGGGACCAGTGATGCCAAAATGGGCCTGAAAAAGGCCCTAGGACTGGTACTGGTCGTAGCATTTCTGTTCTTTATAATATTAGTAAACACGGCGAGAGATGAGACACCATCATACCCAGACACTCCCACGGCCACACAGGAGACCCAGGCCAAACAAAGGGAAACAACCACCTTAACACAAACGACTGCAGGAAACCGAACAACGCAACAGGAGCATAGTCCACCAGCACAACCGCAAGTCCAGCCCACCCCAACTCGAGGCGAAGACCAGAAAACCAGTACAACTACTGGTACATCAGTACAGATAACACCCAGCCTCGCTCCTCCGCCCCACTTCATCGTAGAGGTCAACGCATCTAGCATCATACTGCCCAAGGGCCTTGAGGTCCCCATCGAGCTACACGTGAAGCCCCAACACGGCTACACTGGCACGGTCAAGCCAGTTTTCCTAGGACTCTGGCAGAGCCGGGGAGAAGCCCTGCTACCAGGAAGCCTTCTAGAAGGCAGGGGAATCGATGTTACGGTGGAGTTCCTGCCGGGGGAGATAGCACCCCCGGGCAGTATTGTTGCAAGGGTAAGACTAGGCGAGGATTATAGCTACTGGGTAGCCCCACTCAAACTCCTCCTAGGGGTCGTGGATGAGGAAAACAAGCTACTCCAGACTTTAGCCCTGGACCTATACCCGCTGAAGTACCCCTCCTACACAGTCTACGTGGACTCCCCGCTGATCCCCCCGGAGCAGGGACAGATGGTCGTCTATCCCCTTGAGGTCGAGCCCATTGGGCCATACGACAGGAGAGTGAAGCTGAGCGTCCTTCTTGACTCAAAGTACCAGGGACTGGACGTCTGGATAGAGAACGGTACAGGCACGCCCCCCTTCACCGCCTACCTCTACATAAACGCTTCAAGCAAATTCCAGCTCTCCTGGGGTCACTGGATAATAGTGGAGGTGAGGGACGAAAACGCCCCAACCGGCATGATAAAGACTGCGTTGGTCCTCCACCTGGGCACCAGTAAGCCCACCCGGGGCCTACTGTCACAGCTCCTCGACACCTTCGCGGTGGTCACACTCCCCTTCCGCTTCACCCTATCACTGGGCCTCTGGGCCACCCTGGGCAGCGTGGCAACGCCCATAACGCTTGACCCCAAAGCTCACCTGGGGGCCACATTCTCCCTTCTTACCCCAGAGCTTCTAACAAGAAGGCCCCTAGCTCTCGAGGCCCGCTACACTGGTGTCGTAGACGGAAAGCCCATCAACTACTACAGGACAGCGTTTCTCTCAGACAGCGTGCCCGCCATGGCAATCCCCGTGGAAGAGGAGATGGTGTTCCCCTGCAGCGGAGAAGTTGCGGTCCCCTTCCTCCTCTACGTGAGGGAGGACCTGGACCCCGGCGAGCTGGAGATAGTAGCCTACTCTGTCCCGGGGAGGGTGGGTGAGGTCAGGGTAAACTGGGAGTCGTGGCCACCAATAGGCGTGGCCTTCTTGAACACGACACCCGGAACGAGCCTCCCTGTCGTAATTGAGCTGAAGCTGAAGAGCGAGGGGAGGAAACTGGGAACAATAACAGTGAAGGCCAAAACAACCCGTTGTTTCGCCCTACCCCCGAGGCTCGAGCTGGTCGCGCTTCCTGGGTACAACATGGTTGTCCCCATAGACATCCGCCTGGAGGAGCGCATGCATCTCAGAACAGTGTACAACCCCATCAACCCCAACATTACCGCCACACTTGTAAGACACGGGCCCTTGGAAGACCCCCCGCTCAACCGCTCCAACGCTCACCTGCTCATAATGGTAGACGAGTCCACCCAGCCGGGCCTCTACCGCTCCAAGGGCCCCGGTGACTTCGTAAGGCCAGAGTACAGGGACCCAGGAGGCAAGTGGCGAACCCTACTACCCGTAGCCATCGTGGTCCTGGAGGAGAAGCGCCTCTCCTAGAGAGGGCGTCGTCCAAATGCCTTCACGTCATCCCCCGGGCCCCGTACCCGGGGTAGGTGACGGGAGTACAACTCATCCGCCCCCAGATGTTATTGTCCTGGGAGGAGCTTAAACTCTGTCCCCCTACCTCTCAGGGTGTGGCGTGGAAATAAGACTTAATATCAACTGGGGCCCAAGGTAATGCGAGGAGCCCCCGGGCCCAGAGGCGAGGCCTGTGAAGACTACCAGGCCCGGGGCCCCGTGTTGGAGGAGGATTGCCATGAGCGGAGAAAGGTTCCTGGCCCTCCACGCGGCTGGCGCCTTTGTCCTGGACTCTGAGGGCAGGACGGGCGAGCACGAGCTTGGAATCAAGGACATTGACGAGGCGGTTGCCCAGATTCTAGACTACGAGGACTCTGACCGTGCGCCGGGGTTCCTAGCGAGGCTTTTGGAGAGGCTGGGCAGGGAGACCCCCATTGTGGTTGAGACGGAGAAGCTCGCCCGGCTCTTGTCTAGGCAGGGCTTCCGCGATGTGAGGGTAGAGGCTGCCCATCCCGTGTTCAGGGAGTTCCGGTCCCGCTTGGCATCAGTGCTTGTCGAACAGGGCATGTTCTCCAGCCAGGAGGAGTTCCACAAGTACATGCATGACTTCACCATGGAGCACACGAGGAGGAGGCTGAGGAAGGCAGCTCAGAAGAGGGACCTGCTCGCAGCCCAGGCGATAAGGGCCATAGACGACCTTGACAAGACCTACAACCTCTTCGTCATAAGGCTACGGGAGTGGTACAGCGTACACTTCCCCGAGCTCGACGACCTGGTCAGGGACCACGAGCAGTACGTGCGCCTGGTTGCGGAACTAGGCCACAGAGAGAACTTCACCCTAGAGAACCTCAAGAAACTCGGCATACCCGAGCAGAAGGCCCTCCGCATAGTCAAGGCGGCCAAAGAGAGCATAGGCGCCGACCTCAGCGAGTTCGACATAGAGCCCATACGCACCATCGCCCGCATGGCTTGGGAGATGAGCGAGCTTCGAAAGAGGCTCTCCGACTACATAGACACGGTTATGAGGGAGGTGGCGCCCAACATATCAGCCCTCGTGGGAAGCCTGCTCGGCGCCCGCCTGATAAGCCTCGCGGGCAGCCTCGAGGAGCTGGCCAAGATGCCGGCCAGCACCATACAGGTACTTGGAGCCGAGAAGGCCCTCTTCAGAGCCCTCCGCACCGGGGGGAGGCCCCCCAAGCACGGCATAATATTCCAGTACCCCGACGTCCACAAGAGCCCCCGGTGGCAGAGGGGTAAGATAGCACGGGCACTTGCCTCCAAGCTGGCCATCGCGGCCAAGGTTGACGCGTTCACGGGCAGGTTCATTGGCGACAAGCTAGTCCAGGAGCTCCGCAGGAGGATAGAGGAGATTAAGAAGCTATATGCAAAGCCCCCTGCGAGGCCCCGGGAGGCGGCACCAGTGCAGCGGGCTCCTTCCCCCGGCCGTAAGCCGGGCAAGCATGGTAAGAGAAAGAAGAAGGGCAAGGGTAGGAGGAGGTGATAGGCCATGAGCGAGCCCCTGAAGGTTTATCCACACCCTGCCAACAACAGGGTGTTTGTTATAGAGTTCGAGGACGGCACGACTAAGCTCGCCACCAAGAACCTAGTGCCAGGGACCCGCGTCTACGGGGAGAGGCTTTACAGGATAGCAGGCGTGGAGTACAGGGAGTGGAACCCCTACCGCAGCAAGCTCGCAGCCGCCATTGTCAAGGGTATACAGTCTGTGCCCCTCGGGGAGGGGGACAGGGTCCTCTACCTGGGGACGGCTACGGGCACGACCCCCAGTCACATAAGCGACATCATAGGGGAGAAAGGCGTCTTGTATGGTCTCGAGTTCGCCCCGAGGGTTATGAGGGAGTTCCTAATAGTAGCGAACCAGAGGCCCCACATAATGCCCATCCTGGGCGACGCGCGCAAACCCTGGGAGTACAGTCACCTCCTAGAGACGGTCGATGTACTGTACGCTGACGTGGCCCAGCCCGAGCAAGCCTCCCTTATCGTTGACAACGCGAGGATGTTCCTCCGCGAGGGAGGGCACCTCTTCTTCGCCATCAAGGCAAGGAGCATAGACGTGACCGAGGAGCCCACCGAGGTATACAAGAGGGAGATAGACACCCTAGAGAAGGGTGGCTTCAGCCTGGTCGACGTGACCCACCTGGAGCCCTATGACAAGGACCACGCTATGGTCCTCGCCAGGTACAAGGGCTGAGCCCGCCAGGGTCGAAAGGTCTGGCCCGCTATGGACGGCAGGACACCCCAGGCTAGGGATAGGCAGGTTTCCTCCAGGTTTTTCGAACTCTTCTTCCAGAAGGAGGCCCCGCACCTTTACAGCGAGCCGGTGGAGACTGTTCTGCTAAGCGAGGCGGGGGAGGGTGACGTAAAGGTCAGGCTGTCAAGCGGGGAGTATCTCGTCCTCTACCATGCTGATATAAAAAGATTAAAGGAGCTGGTGCCGAGATATTTATATGGGAAGACCAGGCTCCCTCTGCACTTTAAGCTAACGGAAACCAGCCCGCCCAAGCTGAGGATCGTTGGAGGAGAGTGGCAGAGGCGCGTAATACACTATGTACTGACGGGGGAAATTGTGTGGAGGCCGCCTGAGGAGGTGGGTGAGGAGGAGTTCTCTAGGCTGCTGAGGACCCTTAGGAGCCTAATACACCTGAGCCTCGAGAGGAGGGGGGTGTAAGTGATGCATAGGGAGAGGAAGGCTGGGAGGAGGTACGCGGATCTGGTAGAGGAGCTGGCCAGCCGTACGGAGAAGACCCTGGCGCGTCTGGGCTACAGGCAGGTGCGTGTAGAGACGCCCCAGGATGTCTTCGAGCGCAGTATTGACATAATAGCCTGGAGCCCCGAGGACGCGGACAAGAGGATACACGTCAAGGTTACCCTGGACCTCAGCGCCCTCTCCAACCAGGAGATAAGCGACATGCTGAGCTTCAGCAAGACCCTGGGCTCCAAGCCTGTCATAGTGAGCGAGTATGACCGGAGGATAGACATGCACGACGACGTGGTCTACGAGAAGAACACCATCCCCGCCGTGAACTCCAATACACTCGAGGGACTCCTGGGCGGGGATCCAAGTCTCTTCATAGTGGGGAAGAGGGGGGACTTCTACGTCAGGATAGATGGGGAGAAGCTCAGGCTGAGGAGGCTCGAGAAGAACCTTAGCCTTGGCGAGATAAGCGAAGTCCTGGGAGTCTCGCGCAAGGCGGTCTACGAATACGAGAGGGGGAGCTTCGACGTAAGCGTGGAGGTGGCAGAGAGGCTTCTCGAGCTCTTCGGAGAGGACATCACCAAGCCCTACGACCTCTTCGAGGAAGAGGTGGGCTCTCACGAGACGAGGACCCCCAGGCCGGACAACAGGCTAGAGGACAGGATAATGAGGGTCCTGAGCGCCCTCGGCCTCAGCGTCTACCATGCTAAGAAGACTTTCGTGGACGTGCTGGGCAAGGGAGAGGACGCCCATGTGCTGGTGAGCGTGGAGCACACCCGGACCAAGGCTAGCATAGAGGAGAAGCTTAGCCAGCTGGAGAAGCTCAGGCACTTCAGGGAGGTCAGGAGGATAGTCGTGGTGGAGCATGCTGGGAAGAACGTATCCCCCGAGGACGAGGACATTGTGGTCTACCGGGGCGACGAGGTAGAAAAGGGCCTGAGGAGGACCCTGGAGAACCACTAACAGGGGAGAGAACACCCTTTGGACTGCAAGAGGTTCTTCGTGACAGGACCCCCCAGGACGGGCAAGAGCACGCTTATGGAGAGGCTCCTCCACGAGGCGGAGAAGCGGGGCATCAGGGTGGAGGGCTTCTTCACCCCCGAGGTCACCCAGGGGGGCAGGAGGGTAGGGTTCGACATACAGGTCATAGGAGGCCCCCGGGTCCCCCTCGCCCGAAGGAGGCCCCTCGGGGACGAGGGCCTCAGGTTCGCCGGCTACTACCTCAACCCCGGGGCCTCCGAGGTCTTCTCCAAGCTCCTCCCCCGCGCCC
>JALWDA010000172.1 GCA_027014955.1 Desulfurococcales archaeon
GGCTAGGGGTCAGTGGGGCCTGCTTTTCCTGGGTTATGGGCTTAACGTGTCGGTTCCTCTGCTAGCGTTTGCGGGCTCACCCGGGGTTGCCCTGTTATTGGTCTTCTTGGAGAGGGTGGGGAAGGGCCTTAGAGGGCCTGTGAAGGATAGTCTTATAGCATCTCTGACCGAGGGCACTCGGATACGCGGGATCGCATACGGTGTCCATGAGGTACTTGACCAGCTGGGGGCTATCCTTGGACCTGTTGTCGTAGCATATAGTCTCTCTTCTTACGAGAGAGCCTTCGGGGTTCTGGCAGTACCCTTTGCAGCTTCTATGTCATTGCTCCTAGTTGTATCAGTCCTATCCAGGGGCTCTTTGGAGAAGGCTAGTAGTACCCAAGGGAATCTTCCCTGGACATATGTATTAGCAACAAGCTTGCCCCTGGCCGGGTTTATGAACTGGGCTTTGATTGGATACTTTTTCACGGAAACCCAGGGCCCCCGCAGCGTGGCTCTGGGGTACTCTGTTGCCATGGTCGTAGACGTAGTTCTCGCTATTCCGGTCAGCATTGTTTTTCTAAGAATACGAACCAGGTATCTTGCCATTATCCCACTGCTAACGGGTTTATCAACCATAATGGCACTTAAAGGCTCATTCCTGGCAACGGCCATACTGTGGGGAGCAGCAATTGTTCACTACGAGACTGTTGTCAAGAGGGGGCTGGCCGATCGAGTTGTGCCTGGTTCCAGGGCATATGCGTTTGGAATACATGGTCTCATACAGGGGGTTTTCCACACACTCGGCAACTTGTTAATGGCCCTTCTCATGGATCGATTAGGGGCACTAGTGTTTTTCATAGTAGGCGTGCAGCTTCTTTCACTTGTTCTTATCTGGATGCTAGAAATGGGTGAGAGACACCGGGGGTAACACCCGTGGTGGGGCCGCGGGGATTTGAACCCCGGACCACGAGGGCCCAAGCCTCGCATCCTACCAAGCTAGACGACGGCCCCTTGCTTCCAACTATTGTATGGTTTCCTAATGGGGTTTTATCAATATAGTTTCTTGTTAGCATTCCTTTTGTTATTTATTATGTCTTGTTTTCGTTTATTTTAGTTGAATTACTTTTGGATAAAGTATATTTATACAGTTCTCTATCTATTTTTATAAAACATACGATTCCCAATGAGAGTAGTATTTGAACAATGAATTATTTTTGCTAATAAATAGCCGTTGACACGCCATCCAATTAGGGTGGCGGAGGTGCTGGTTCGTGGGAAGTGACCTAAGTTTTGCCAAGGACCACCCGGACCTCCTTCCCGTGAAACCTGAACAGAAGACCACCGGCACCCTCACATACACCCTGATGATACTCTCCATGGCGATAACGACGTCGATATTCTTCCTAGGATGGTTCAGCCAGATACTAGGGCTGAACATGCTGCAGACCATTGTCGCGGCAACCATCGGGAACACTGTCGTCGCTGTAATAATGTACCTTAACGGCTACGTTGGCATAAAGTATGGCATACCCTTCCCAGTGCAGCTCAGGCCAGCGTTCGGCTATAGGGGTAGTATAGTACCACTGGTCGTCAGGGTAATCGTAAGCATATTCTGGTACGGCATCGACGGGTACATAGCCGCATGGGCGATAACCGAGATGGCCCTGATTATCGGCGGCGTTCCCCCTGACAAAGTCGTCGAGATAGGGCTCAAGTACACGCCGATAACATTCATAATCTACCTTGTCTTCGTATGGTCAGTAGGCTACAAGCGGATACACGGCATCAAGATACTCGACAGCATAGCTGGGCCCCTGCTAATGATATTCTTCGCCTGGTTCACATATTACCTGACAACCCTCCCCGACCTCCCAGGCGAGATGCCAAGCTGGACAGGCGGGGAAGTGGGGTGGATTAGCAGCCAGTTCTTCCTAATGATAGCAGTGCAAACAGCATGGTGGAGCACCATAGCGCTCAACGTGAGCGACATCGCAAGGTACAATAGGGATACAAAGACGCTCATACCTGGCCATGTGTTCGGCCTAATACTGCCACAAATCGTGGGCACCTGGCTTGGATTCATAGCGACGAGCCTCACGGGTGGCGTTTTCAGCCCAATTGACATTATCGCCAAGTACAGCCCCGGCGCCGGTATAGCGTTCTTTGGACTGCTCTTCGCAGCGATGGCGACCGGGAGCACCAACGTGACGGGAGACGTGCCCGCGGCCACCAACGGAATAATCAGGATAACGCGATGGGGGTGGACAAAAGCTCTTACCGCCGCAACCTTCCTAGCATGGCTACTGATAGGCCCCTACAGTATTGTCAAGTGGGACAAGGCCCTCGACGTGGCCAACACCCTGCTGCTCTTCAACTGGTACTACAGCATGTGGCTGGGCCCCATAGCCGCTATTATGGTCCTCGACTTCTGGGTCGTCAGGAAGAAGAGATACCTGCTGGAAGAACTATACAAGCCAGGCCCGGAGGGACTCTA
This sequence comes from Desulfurococcales archaeon, assembly GCA_027014955.1. GTDB lineage: Archaea > Thermoproteota > Thermoprotei_A > Sulfolobales > Fervidicoccaceae > JALTXS01. Next base: position 2,477 of record JALWDA010000172.1, read on the forward strand.
CTGGTATTCAAATGGTGTAAACTGGGTTGGCCTCGGCAGCTTCATACTGGGCATTATAGGAGAGTACATTATATCAGCCATCCAGGGCAATCTCCAGACGTACTACGGCATACCGGTACCAGGGATTGAGCTGGCATGGTACTATGGCTTCATCATTGCAGGAATAGCATACCTTGTACTAACACACATTATGAGGGACTATGCACTGCCTGAGCTCAGGGTGTCGAAGGATTAACAGCGTTACTCCCCAGGATAGCTTAAAGTTTTTTACAATCCCCCGGCTAGGGGGTTGCATCACGTGTTAACCCCCCGGTAAACTCAAACCGGGTGGCTCAACCGGGTGAGAGGATTGGTCGAGCACACACTTGTTGTTAAAAACGCGAGGATAAGGGGACGCCCCCTTGATAGGAAATACACGATAGTGGTAGATGGTGACAGGATAACCTCCATCACGGAGGACGCGAACTTTCACGGCGAGACGGAGATAGACGCGCAGGGACGCCTCGTTATTCCCCCCTTCTTCAACATGCACTTCCACCTTGACAGTGTGCTCACACTAGGCGACCCAAGGTTCAATGAAAGCGGTACCCTCTGGGAAGGCATAGACATCTGGGCTGAGAGGAAGAAGAAGCTGACAGTGGAGGAAATGCTTGCACGAGTTGAAAAGGCCGTGAAATGGATGGCAGCCTACGGCACACTGTGGGTCAGGACGCACGCGGACACCACAGAGAAGACGCTTACAACAGTCAAGGGCTTGGTCAAGGCGAGGGAGGAGTTCAGGGAGATCATAAATATTCAGGTCACGGGCTTTCCCCAGGACGGTATACTCACAGAGCCAGAGAACCTGGAGCTCCTTGAAAAAGCCATAGAGCTTGGAGCAGACAATGTTGGAATGATCCCCCACAACGAGTACACGCGGTTCGACGGGGCTCGTAGCGTGGAGCTTGCCTTCGACCTAGCCGTGAAGTACAACAAGGACATAGATGGACACGTCGACGAGACTGATGACCCCTGGAGCAGGAACTTCGAGGTTGTCGTCAGGGAGACTATAAGGAGGGGGTGGCAGGGAAGGGTAGCGGCAGGCCATGTGACGGCCAGCCATAGTTGGGACCCTGTTTACAGGAACAGGATATTCGGTATAGCCGCGAAGGCGGGAGTATCGATAGTGCCCAACCCACTCATTAACATACACCTCCAGGGCAGGTTCGACAACTACCCGAAGAGGAGGGGTATGGCGCCAATCAAACTGGCCCTGGAGAAGGGGGTGAACGTTGCGCTTGGGCACGACTGTATAATGGACCCCTGGTATCCTCTGGGAGTAGGCGATATGTTGCAGGTGCTATTCATGGCGGTCCACGTTGACCAGATGATGGGATACACTGAGCTCCAGAAAAGCCTTGACCTGATAACCGTAAACGGGGCCAAGATATGGCATATCCTGGACGACTACGGTATCGAGGAGGGCAAGAAGGCCAACCTATTGGTGCTGAGAGGCAAGACTGAGCTCGACGCCCTCAGGCTCATGGGGCCGCCACTCTATGTTGTGAAGGAGGGCAAACTATTAGCAGACAATACTGGAGGCGAGTCCCGGATACTATTCAGAGGCAAGTGGGAGAAACTCGACTTCTCTCAGATACAAGAATAAGGGAAAAACCAACAACCACCCGGGCCCCAAACGGTCCGGGTTTTTCTTGGTCATCCTTAGTATATCGTTGTTGGAAGCCTTATTTTGTCACGTGATTCGCAAAATGCTACTCAGGTATCTCCAAGTTTAGCTGCTTCACCAGCTCCTTGTACCGGTTCCTCACGGTTACCTCCGTGACGCCGGCGATGTTGGCTATCTCCTTCTGAGTCCGGCGCTCGTTCTCAAGTAAGGTAGCAATGTAGATGGCCGCTGCTGCAAGTCCTGCTGGGTCCTTTCCCGCAGTCAATGCCTTCTGCTTGGCCATCTTTATGATGTCGGCCGCCCTCTTCATGGTCTTGCCGCTCAGCTCTAGCAGGCTCCCCATTCGGGGGATATAGTCAATCGGGTTGGCTAGAGGCACCTTTATGCCAAGCTCTTTAATTAACAGTCTATAGCAGCGGGCTATCTCCTTACGGTTGGTCTTAGTGTGTGCGCTTATTTCGTCAAGCGTCCGAGGCACCCTCTTTAGCCTGCAAGCCACGTATATAGATGCGGCCACCACGCTCTCGATGCTCCTACCTCTAACGAGGCCCTTCTCCACGGCCTTCCTATAAATAATCGCCGCCTCCTCCCTCACAGCCCGGGTCAGTCTGAGCTGGTTGGCAATACGGTCGAGCTCATTCATGGCCTGGGCTAGGTTCCTGTCAACACTACTCTGTATCCTGCTCCTTATCTGCCACTTCCTATACCTTATGAACTCGAGCCTCTTCTTGGGCTCGAGCTTCTTACCAGAGGCGTCGCGGTCCCTCCAGTCTATAACAGTTGTAAGTCCACGGTCATGCACAGTTGCTGAGAGGGGACCTCCTACCCTGCTCCTGCGCTCCTTCTCCTCGGGCGTGAAGGCCCTCCATTCCGGCCCCTGGTTAATCAACCTCGACTCCAATACTTCTCCGGTCGTCGTACAGATATACTCTCCCTTCTCGGCGTCGAATATTATAGCATCTGGAGGGCAATCTGTTTCCAGCTGTGTTTTAACCTCCTCCTCTAGAACCATAAACACCACCCCTTTTCATGGGTTAAGATTTTTATGACTTTTGCAGAAATCTTTAAAATCCTAAAGAATGAGGGCTTTATATATTTTTCTTTTTGATATAAATATTTACAAGTAGACTGCTGTAAAACACGTGGCTATAGGGCCATTGTCTCGATCGTACACGCTTTACGCTACAATATCCCCAAACATATCAGGTTCATGTTATTACGACTATTGTATCGGGGGAGAAGCCCATCTCCTCGAGGATTTTCTTAACCGCCTGTCTGTGGTCTCCCTGGAGCTCTATTTTACCGTTCTTAGCCGTACCCCCCGTTGCCAGTCGTGACTTTAGCTGGGAGGCGAGCTTTTTCAGGTTAACTTCCCTTTCATCAATACCTTCTATTATTGTGACTTCTTTCCCGAACTTCCTTTTTTCGAGCCTTATCTTAATGACCTGCTGCTCTCTTACAAGCTGCTCGCATAGCTCTGGCGGTAGGCCCCCACATAGGGATTCGAGGTCACTCATAATCTGATTCCGACCCCACTACTAGGGTGTTCAACATAGATTTACTGCTTCGAACCATTATTTAATGTTGGGCAGTGTAGTATATTTATCTCTTTTCGCCTCGCTTGACCACCAATTCTTAGACGCCCGTATTGCATTTTATCACGTCCCTCTCATAGTCTTTGATAATCCGGTAAACATCGTAAGGGTCAAGGGCCCTTTGGCAGAACCCCTGGAACTCTACATACTCTACGCTGTATAGTATTGGAAGGCCCACCTCCCGGAAGGCCTCTTTATCCCACTCGCTGTCTCCCACAAAAGCGCTCCTATCCTTGGGTATACCGTGTTTTTCCAGGACCTTTCTGATAATAACGTCCTTCGAGCCCGAGGGGACTATGGGGAATCCTCCGGGGACAAGGTAGCCGTCCTTGTCGAAGACAAGTCTATTACAATAACACTCATCAGCCCCTACCTCCTTGGCAACCCTCTCCACCAGGACATCTATCCCACCACTGACAAGCACTATCTTCTTCCCCTCGCTCTTCAGCTTCATTATGACCTCCTTGAAACGGCTATCAACCACCACGCTCCTGAACGCCATCTCGAGGTCCTTTCTAGTTATCCTCTTTTTAGACTTCATCCAAAGACTGGTGTCTATAACCATCCACTCATAGTAAGTTATCTCCCCCCTCTCGAACATGCGTATTGCCTCCTTGGCTGACTCGTATACTCCGAAGTACCTGTGCAGATGGTTCCAGCTGCTCTTTATTGACACCAGTACGCCGTCGACGTCGAAGAAAACTATTTCCACAGGGGGCATGTTGGGGTCCTCCGCTCTCGGGCCTCTGAGTGTATACTGGAAGGCTTATTATAAACATTCTCAGAAAACTTCTGATGCCGATGATGTTACGGTTGCCATGGGCGCAGCCTTGGAGGACCCGTGACTGGGCGGTGGCTGGCTGAGGTCCCTCCAAGTGTCTCCCCTGTGAGCTAGTTTTTAATAACCTCTAGAGGCTATCCTATTACGGGGCATAACTTAGTTAGTAACAATTGGAACCCCAATGTTAACATTATGACCAAGGTGATTCACTTTGTACACAGCAGCAATCGTGGGGGCTTCGGGATACACGGGAGGAGAACTACTCCGCCTACTTGCCAGGCACCCCGAGATTAAGGTAACAAAGGTATACTCTAGAAGCAGGGCTGGCCAGCCAGTATACTATGCACATCCCCACCTGAGGGGCTTCTATAACCTGAGGTTCGAGAAAACCGACCTGGAAAAGACCATTGATGCAGACATTGTATTCAACGCGCTCCCCCACGGAGAGGGCATTCACTTCACAGCCCGGCAGGCCGAGGTGGGCAGCATAATCGTTGACCTGAGCGCAGACTATAGGCTGAAAGATCCCGGTGACTACGAGAAGTGGTACGGTTTCCAGCACCCCTATCCTGACCTGCTTGAGAAGTTCGTGTACGGACTCCCCGAGCTCAGGAGAGATGAGCTTAGCGGGACCAAGCTAATCGCATCCCCAGGGTGCAACTCAACTGCAGCTCTCCTCGCCTTCGCACCATTATTATCCTCAAAAGCGGTTGACCTCAAACACATCCTCATAGACGTAAAAGTAGGCAGTAGCGAGGCTGGGAGGAAGCCTTACGAGGGGAGCCATCATCCCGAGAGAGAGGGCACTATCAGACCCTATCAGCCTAAGGGTCATAGACACATTGCAGAGTTCAACCAAGAGGCTTCTAGGGTCGCTGGAGAGAGGGTGAGGGCATCCATGGTGCCCCACGCCGTCCCGGCCATAAGGGGCGCATTCGCCAGCGTACACTCTTACCTAACACAGGACATAAGTGAGAAGGCAATATGGGGCCAGTATGCACGATTCTATAGGGGGAGCTACTTTGTAAGGATTGTTTACTCCACGCCACTCAGGTACCCTGACGTGAAGAATGTTGTCGGGAGCAACTTTGTCGACGTTAGCTTCGCTGTGGATGAGGACTCTGGGAGAGTCACAGGATTCGCTGCTATTGACAACCTTGTGAAGGGTGCCTCGGGCCAGGCTGTGCAGGCACTGAACATAGCACTGGGTCTGCCAGAGCAGGCTGGTCTCGACCTGCCTCCCGTCAAGCCATAGTCTAGGGGGTGTTGTTGGGGTTGAGGATAGTCGTCAAAGCTGGAGGAAGGCCTCTTAAGAGTAGCCTGGATAAAATCGTGGAGTCTCTAGCCATCCATTACGGTAAAGGGGATGAGATCGTCTTTGTACACGGGGGTGGTGATTGGGTGACAGAGTACAGTAAGAGGATGGGGGTGGAGCCCCAGTTCGTGGTCAGCCCGAGCGGAATCAGGAGCAGGTACACCTCCAGGGAGGAGCTTGACGTCTATGTTATGGTAATGGGTGGGTTGCTTAACAAGTCCATAGTACACAGCCTGGTGTCGCGGGGGGTAAAAGCGCTTGGTTTGACTGGGGTTGACTTGGACCTGGTTAGGGCAGAGAGGAAGAAGAGGATAATAGTTGTTGATGAGAGGGGCAGGAAGCGGGTCATGCCCGGGGGATATACTGGTAAGATTGTAGGCGTTAAGGGAGAGGTATTGTCTAAGATGCTTGAAGAAGGCATAATGCCCGTCCTCGCGTCTCTCGCTAACGGGGACGAGGCTCCACTAAACGTGGATGGTGACCAGATGGCTGCGCGTGTTGCCGAGGCTGTTAAGGCGGACCTCCTTGTACTCCTAAGCGATGTTGACGGGGTGGTTCTCAACGGGAGCGTTATTGGGGGCATCAGGGTTGATGAGGCGGAGGATATTGCAAACAAGGTGGGTTATGGGATGAACCGTAAGATACTCCTAGCGGCTGAGGCTGTGAGAAACGGTGTCGGGAAGGCCATAATATGTAACGGGACTGTGGATGACCCCATATCCAATGCAAAGAGAGGCAAAGGGAGCGTGATAAGGCCGTGAAAGGCTCCCCCCAGGTCACGCTCGACGAGAAGGACCTCATAATACTCGACATGCTTAAACGCAACGCGAGAACACCCTATAGCGAAATAGCTCAGAGACTCGGCATAAGCAAGACCGCGGTCAAGAAGAGGATAAGCAGACTGGTTGAGTCAGGCGTTATAAAGAAGTTCACCATAGAGTACGAGGTCAAGACAACAATACAGGCAATAGTACTCATAAAGATCTTACCCGGCTATGATGTACCCACGGTTGCGTCGGAGATAGCGAAGAACAGTATGGCTGAGAGCGTGTACGAGGTAACGGGAGACTATGACATAGTCGTTGTTGCCCGGACCTACGATGTTGCCTCAATAAACAAGTTAATAGACAGCATGAGAAGGACGAAAGGGGTGGCCTCAACCAACACCCTAATAGTGCTCAGAAGCTGGTAGAATTACGTCCCACCATATTCAGGCTCTCTTCAGCTCCCTAGACACCCATATAAAGTAGCTGAGAGCCCTTATGTCGAATATGCCTTTCCTCACAAGCTTCCTAAACAGTACATAGAGCTTTACAAGCTGAGGATCCTCCTCGTAAGTGACGACATTTTCACCCCTTATTTTCGACATCGTCACCAATGCGACATCCAGTATTTTCGAGACAACATCTACTGACTCATTGCCCTCCATTAGAAGACCAATTAGTTCGTCAAGTACCCCTAGCATTTTGAAATCTAGAGAGCCATGGTAGTACTTCTTAACACCAGCCCTATACACATCCTTGTCGGACGACATAGTCGCTCACTCTACTATTCCTTCCAGCAGGTGAACTGTGTCCGATTCTCTGTTACTATATGGGAGGCGCTGGTATAATCCCTGTTTTTGAGCCCAATTAATGATCTTTTTATAATGTGTATTTTCTGTGGGAAAGTGGGAGCATATTGGATAACTCAAAGAGAGGGTCTAGGTTCAGATGATAGCTTATGGAGACGCTGGTGTCGAGTAATTGTCCGGTCTCTCGACGAATCGCGTCAATGCTATCTGCGCTTATGATTACAAAACCAGTGGTTATCCTGAGGTCGCGTATTACAAACTCTGCTATTTGAACAAAATTAACGCTACTTGGAATAAATTTACGTAGCATATTAACACGATCATCCGTCATGAAAGCAACCCCCTGAACAATTCCATGATAGTTTGCCTTCCTCAGAGAGCAGAAAACCATGTCTTTCAGCTTCCTCCTCATGTCCAAGACGAGGCGTCTGGCATAGTCGTACTTAAGCCCAGTATTGTTCGCGATATCCGATATAGTTGCTAAGGGGTCCTGAAGGAATCCTTTCAAGAGTATGGACTCGCTGTGCGTCAATTGAGCCAAATAGTCACCAGCGGTCGTGAACCCCAGTTCGGGTAAGACCTCCACCTGTCCCTGTTCCTCAGATGCTTGGTTTACCTTGTCAGAGACTGTTATGTAGAACTGCATGGGACTAGGGAATATCGTGCTAGACTTCAGAAACCACGACCTTGTTAGGGGTGCTCCGATTTTCCTGTTATGGGGGTATATGTGTATAGAGAAAAACCTGCCGACCAACCTAGGCTTAACGAAGCAAGCTATGGCACCCTCATCTAATAGCATCCTCAGTACCCTATACTCATCCCTATCCCCGATGCGCGCCCCCTTGAGCCTCAGAGGCAAAAGGTCTATCCTTGGGGGCCGTTGACTGTTCACTTCCGTCCTCCTTCGTTCAGCTTGTTCCGGTTTTGGTCATTCTCTCAATCCATCTCCGCGTCTTGATCGACAGGTATATCAATGCTAGAGACAGGCCCGTGAGGGCCAGCGTTAGAGAAGGGGACCTAAGGCCAAATAACATGAGCTCAGTCACCACGACCACTATGCCGAAGAGGCCCAGGGGAGCGAGTGTCGGTACAAGTCGTCCCATTAGCCTCGTGTAGATTAGGGGCAGCAGCTCACCTTCGTAGATAGCTTTATAGTTACCCTCCTTATCCTTAACCACGAGCCCCATGTCAGCGAGTCTGTCCAAGTGGTGCTTTGCCGTGCTGGGGCTTTTGAACCCCATCATCCTCTGAAGCTCCCTTACACCGACTGGCCTACCTATCTTAACGAGAACTAGGTAGACTCTGAGGGCGGTTCCACCCAGCCCCTCTATCACGTCCTTTGGGTCCCTGGTAGCCCTGGGGTTGCCTTTTTTAGCGTTCCTCATCTTGCTGTCTCCCAGGCCAATCTTTCGGCCACATGGCCCCCCTGGGGGACCCATACTAGTACATTAGCCTACGCGTGAGCGAGTACGCGATTATGAACGTTGCAAGTCCTACGACGAGCGGTGTTATCTGACGATAGCTTATAAGTATCTCCTCCTCTCCTTCTTCGCCCTCCTCCTTCACTTCTGGTTGCTTGACGGTTTCTGTCAATGTCTGTGTAACTGTCTTTGCCCTTGGCTCAATTGTAGGCGTACCTTCCACCTCATCATTCTCATCATGCTCGTAATATTCGTCTTCCTCCAACCCTTCTTTACTTATTTGAAGCATGGGCGACTCACCCGCTCGCAGAGGCCGGAGGGTCTCAGCGCCTATCATGCGAATTATTTTGAAAACCTCATTACCCGATACCACACTCACCTCATAGGGGGGTGTCAGAGGTGCTAGCCTGGCCTCGTAGTAGCCTCCCCCACTTGGCCCTACGAGGCAGGAGACTGGGATACTGCCTTGATTATAGGCTACATTGAACCTTACATCCATGCTCCGAGCTACTACCACCATCATTTCACCCTCACGGATAGCGTATATGGTTATCCTAGCTATGTTCTTGCCCGTGTTGGTTACCATGTCATACACCATGTTTAGCGAGGCAGAATTCAGGTCAACTTGGCAGGGATCGAACGCTCTACTAGGCACCGTTATGCTGACCTCATCTCCCGAGGATTGGGCTTCTGTGAGCATGGTCTGCAAGAGAACCAGCAGGACAGCCCCCATTATTACCAGTACCAGGTCTCTCCCTTGAATTGTAGCCATCCTGAGACTCCTCTCCAGGATATGGGGATGTCCACCGTCATTGAAATAACGAGTCCTTCGAACACCCCAGAGGCGGCTTGTTTTATATATGTTGATTTAGGTGAATTAAGTATTAAAACACCCGGTTCCTTGCGAGGATTGACACGGTGAATGCTGTTTTGGTGAGGATATCCTTTGGATTAAGGAGGGGCAAGAAAACGACCTTTACCTGTGGAGACTGCGCCTATTTCGACGAGACGGCATCATACTGCAAGAAGATGTGGGCACCAGTGACAAGTCATACCGAGGCCTGCAGACACTTTAAGCCAAAGTCAGACAGAGAGGTGATAGGCTCTGAGCATGGCTGAAGCAACTCCTATCAAGCCTGAGATTAGAGTGCTGGCCGAGTCGGGCTTCATATTCCCACCTACTAGCGTGTCCGTGTACCTAGTGACTCCCTACTCGTTTGCCGAGAGCATATTCCTCTACCTTATCCGGGAGAGGCTTGCCGTGGACAAGACTGACATACTCGTGCTAAGCCACTGGGAGGACTTCGACACTATACTGAGGACGTCCAGTGTCAAAACCCCGCTGGTTAGGTCATTTCTCGACCTCTTCGACGAACCCCTGATACATTACAGGTACTGTGAATCCATGGAGGAGGTTGTCAGGAGGTTCGAGCTCCACTACAGGAACAACGACTTCATATACATATACCTGGGGGACCCATCTTCTACTGTGGACGACAAGTGGCTGGACGCGATAAGCGGCTTCGTCACCAAGGTAAGAAACAACGTTACCAGGAGATTCCTTCTCACGCTGTTCGTTGACGAGGGTATAGGGAAGACTGCTAAGGGGAAGAGAATACTATATGCGGCAGACAATGTCTTCAAACTGGAAGAGGAGCCCATGATCAGCGGGGGTAAGCTGCACATATTGAAGGCCAAGATGTACGTTAAGCCCCCTCTCAACATTGAATACACTGTATCGACTTCTGGCATAGACTTTCAGATACTCAGGGCCCTCAGGTGACATGGTCAGGCTAGGTCCATTTCCAAGAGTATTTCCTCCCTGAGCTCCGCGGAATGCTCCCTATAGACGTGTATCGCGACCTTGTACGCGCTCAGAGGCGTGTTCTGCCTCCCCCTGTAGCCGCAGTAAGGACACCTGTAGCCCGACTCGTGGAAGTAACGGGGGTCCGTCACAACCTTCCTAACTATGAAAAGAAACGTCCTGGTATGGGGCCCAGTCATCGCCGCTCCTCCCTCGGTTTTATCCTGACTACGTAGTCTATGAGTCCCTGAATGCTACTCTGCATTATCGCTTTAACAAGCGTGTCATTGTCAGAGAGGAGAGCGTTAGCCTGGTCATCAACAGACTTGAGAGCCTCAGCGACCAGGTTGACCTTGTCCTCACCACTATAGTTACTAGCTTTTTCCAGCACCTCTTCTGCGGCCTCAACCCAGGCTATGATCTGGTCCCTGTGCCTTTTCAGAAAGTCTCCCGCCTCGATGATCGTGTTGTGAGGGAATGCGATATAGCTTGGGCCGAGCCTTGCTTGCTTATCCAGTGATTCGAGATATTGGTCGAAGTGGAAGGGGGGAGGTGTTGAGGGAACGAATTTTCCCTGACGCTCGAGGTACATGCCCGCTGAATCCCCGGAGAAGAGGGTCTTTTCGCTTGGAAGCCAGAATGACATGTGATGGCTTGCATGCCCAGGTGTATAGAGGACGACAACTTCTAATCCATCCAGGTGTAGTTTTTCACCGTCTTCTGGCGAGTAGAGTAGCGTTTCGGTCGCGGGCAGGGGTTCTTGGTAGAACTCTGCCACGGGACCCAATGCCTCGAGGGATGCCTGCCAAAGCTTCGTTGGATTAGCAAGGTGTTTACTCCCCCTTGGGTGTACCATCACTTTTGCGGGTCCATATTCCTTGATAAATCCCCCAGCCCCTCCGCCGTGGTCTAGGTGAATATGGGTGAGGAGCAGGTTCTCCACCCTACAGCCTAGCCTGGTGACCAGGCCAGTCAAGCGTGATACGGATACCTGGGGCCCTGTATCAACTATACTGCAGGAGGAGTCACCGTGGTGTATTATGTACACGGATATGAAGTCACTAATGTTCTCGGGAAGCACCCTGTACATTGTCAGCTCTAGCGGTTCCTTCAGCCTTAGCAAAGACATGGCCTGCACCGCGCCCGGAAGTCGTACACCAATAGAATTTAGGAGATAGGCCTAATAAATAGGTGGAGGTGGCCAGCATGGTCGAGGTTAGGCTTCTCGGCTCTGGTTCCGGCGTCCTCGCTGGACGTAGGAGCCAGTCGATGGTACTGGTACGTGACGATGGTGGTAGGGGGCTCCTTATTGATGCTGGTCAGCCCCTTCAGAGGAGGCTGTATGAGGAAGCAGTGGACCCCAGGGTTATAGATGCGGTAATCATAACCCATATTCACGCTGACCACATTATGGGGCTTCCCGGCCTACTTTTCGAGATTGATGCACTGGGCGCTACTGAGAGCCCCCTTATATTCCTTGGAGAACGCAGCCTTCTAACCGCTAAGCCCATGCTAGAGGCATTCAAGCCACGGAGACTAGCCCTGCGCGTCGAGAGCGTTCCCGACGGCAGAATTCATAACTTTGAGGCTGCGGGATTCCGGGTAGAGACATTCCCTGTAAGACACAGTCTACCCACCTTCGGGGTTAGGGTGTTCGACAGGAGAGGCAGATGTATTCTTTTCTACTCTTCGGACACCGTGTACCTGGAGCACCTGAAGGATTTGGCCGAGTGCGAGGTTGGGATACATGAAGCAACCATTCCCGAGGGAATGGCCTCTGAGGCCGAGGAAAGGGGATTCCACTCCACACCTTCCCAGGCCCTTGAGGTGCTGGAGAAGTCAAGGTATAAAGTGCTATACCATATAAGCGAGTACAGTTTTAGGGACGGGTACCCGGAGGGCGAGTACATGGTTTCATTTGATGGCCTTTCTCTTAGGCTGTGAAAAGCGGTTTCTCCTAATAGGGTGTTTATGGGGGTTATTTTCTCTTCCTCCTACCCCTCTTGGGTTTTTCGCTGACCTCTTCTTCAGCCTCCTCGAGCAGTTCGCTGGCGACCTTCATCTTACTCTCTAGCTCCTCGAGTGAGGGCTTCTTGGTTACCTCCGTCAGCATTTCCCGTATTTGTTCCAGCTCGTCTTCCCTGAAATAGACGCTGACGGCTGCAATTCCTCTGTTATGGTAGTCCTCCTCGCTTATCTTGAGACTCTCGTATACTATTAAGAAGAGGGGGAGCATGGCCTGCGCGGTGTTGGAGTCTATTCTCTTGAGCTCGTATTTCTTGTAGAAATCGACCTCCTCCTTACTGAGGGGCAGGCTTAGCCTAATATCGTTCACGTCCCTGAGAACCATGAAGTCACTGAAGCTCGGCATCCATTTTTCCTCCAGGAGCTGGGTCGCGACTTTCTTAACGGTCTCCTCTAGGTCGCCCTCGAGCTTCTCTTCCCTTATAATCTTACCCGAGTGGGCCTCAATTATAGCGATGCGCTCCACTCTGGACACCTGCCAATGCTTAAATTTTTGGTCTGCCTCACAATCTTCATAAAACCACGTATATTTCTTTCCAGGTGCCCTGAGTTGATACCCCTGGGAGAACTGGGTGAGATTCTTCTTAAAAAGGGCAGGGCCGGTATCAGTGACCTTGCCCTTTCACTGGGTGTGCCTCAGCAGCTTGTATTGAGAGCACTTTCGGGCCTCAGGGGGATAGAGTGGCTCTCTGCGGATGGAGATGTGGTTGTAGGGGACAGGCTTGAGCTTGTACTCTCCCTGGTCGAGAAGGGTGTGGATCCCTCCAGGCTCTCGAGGTTCTTGGACTGGAGGGTTTTTGAAGAGCATACGGCACGATTGCTGGAAGCAAATGGTTTTGTCGTAGTCCGTGACCTGAGACTATACAAGCCAAGGAGGGTGCAGGTCGACGTTATAGGCCATAGGCACGGCGAAGCGATTGTTGTTGACTGCAAACACTGGTCTCCTTCGAGCACAGTTCCCTCCAGGTTAAAGGACGCGGCTATTAGGCATGTAGAAAGGACGAGGGTTCTTGCTGGTTCTTCTAGGTTTCACACAATGGTGAAGGGGAGTCTTTTAATCAAGAAAAATGTTGCCAACATTAACGTATTCCCCATAATCGTTACCCTGTCAAACAAGATAAAGGGCGTTTTCTTTGGAGTAACTGTTGTTCCCATATCCTTGCTCAACTCCTTCCTGAGAGACTTCGATGAACATAAGCACGACCTACCCCACTTAACGCTATCAGTCTAAAATAATATCCGACAAGGTTAGTCTAGAGTGATGAGTCTTGAGGGTTAGGCTTGTTGCTTTCACGGGGGAGTGTGAGAGGCTTGTTGCGGTGGCGAGTAAGCAGACCCTGTCCAAAAAGCCTTTCGAGGAGAGCTGGGAGTCCATGGACGAGGAGGAGGTGGAGACCTGGATAAGGGAGACCCTCCGGCGGGGCCACCTCTCCCCCTGGGAGCACTGTGTCTACACCTTCTACGTGGAGGACGTGTCCCGGGTTCTCACCCACCAGCTTGTGAGACACAGGCTGGCCAGCTACAGCCAGTACAGCCAGAGGTACAAGCGGATGCCCAAGGGCATGATGGAGCCCGTGGTGCCTCCACGCATAGGCCAGAGGGAGAAGGCCCTAGAGACCTACATGAATGCCCTCCGAGGTGCTGAGGAGGCCTACAACAAGCTGGTGGAGATGGGGATACCACCCGAGGACGCCCGGTACATCCTCCCGCAGGCCGTCAAGACCAAGATAGTGGTCACGATGAACGCCAGGGAGCTCCTACACTTCATAGGCCTGAGGGCCTGCACCAAGGCACAGTGGGAGATAAGGGCCCTGGCATGGGCCATCTGGAGGCTCCTCTACAGGGTGCACCCCCGCCTCTGGAAGTGGGCGGGACCCCGGTGCATACTGTTCGAGAACCACGTCCGCAGTAACCCCGTGACACTCGATGACATGACCGGGGGCCTGGACTCCGGGGACAAGCCCCAGGTGGAAATAGTGCAGGAGAGGTGCCCGGAGACCGTCCCCGCCCCCAGCATACCCACCTGCATAAAAGCAGGATACAGGGAAGTCAGGGAACTCGTAGAAAAAGCCACGTCATAGGCGGTTAGCGTCATGTTATTATATTGGATAATCTCTATGTTTCTCTCGGGGGGGCATGTGTAGCCGGGTCGTCTAGCGGCCAAGGATGCGGGGCTTTGGACCGCCCCCCTACCCTCCCTTTCCCCGTTTATCATTGCCTGGGCTCTCTTGGCGTGTTTATTATTATGACCTTGTGTTGCTGTCTTTTCACCATGTTGTTTATAATATACTCCTCGAGCGCTTCCCTAATTATCATGCTCCTAGTCTTTTTCGAGGTAAGGGCCAGCTGGTCTACTAGGTGGAGCAGGTCCTCATCTATCTTGAATGTTATCACTCTCATGCTGATCACCCCTCTGCCCACTTTGTGTAGAGGGTCGGGTTTATGATAAGGTGATAGTGATGATTGTTATCTGGTGTTCCCCGAAAGTATTCTTAAAGTGGTGTCTACTGTGAGGGAAAAAGTGGCAAGCATAGGCGAGGAGGGGGAAGTCATCTACACGGACTCTCACTGGCGGCTTCTCAAGTCAAAGAGGATGGAGGCCAAGAGGCTAGTGGATGCCCTGACACACGCGGGTCTCCCCAGTATAGTTCATGGAAGCATAGCTAGGGGTGATGTGCATGCCGGGAGCGATATTGACGTCTTTATCCCTATGCCTGTTCCCAGCTATCGCGTAGAGCTGGCCCTAGAGAACGCAGGGTATAGGATTTATTTGAAGAAGATAGTCCAAGCCACTCCTTCGCATCATCCCAAGGTCTACTATGTGCTCGACCCGTCGGAGAAGATGGTTGTCAGCCACCCTCTTGGCAAGATGGGGAGGAGGGAGTTGGAGTTCTACTATTTCGGAGGGGCATTGGAGGGCGGAGACCTGGCTCAGGGAAAACGTGTGCCAGGAGTTAACAAACGGCTCCTCCTAATAATCCCTACTGAGAGGGGCCACAGGGCTGAAAACATAGTGGGCAGGGAGGCCCAAGTTGCGAAAATACTAGGTATAAGCGTAGACACCGTGCTGGAGAGAGTGAGGGTTCTCAGCAGGAGGGACCAGGTTGGCAGGACGGGGGTGTTTCTAGAAATAGAGCTGCAGCCCAACGAGAGTGTGGAAGAGGCCGTGTCGAGAGAAGCGGCCAACAATCCTATGTTTAGGAGGATGCTTGGGAAGTAACCCTATACGGTAACGCTATAAGTCCATATCACGTGACAATATGAACCCCTGGGAGGACGCCCCAATGATTAGATTGCTAGGCGGGGAAGACAGAGGGCTACTAACGAGGCCTGGTATGGCAAGAGGGTGCGAACTCTGCTTCCCAGGACGCAAGAGTGTTATTTTCGTCACGGGCCTTTGCGGGGATACCTGCTATTACTGTCCCGTCAGCAGGCATAGGCTTTATCATGACGTTATGTACGTTAATGAGAAGAGGGTCAGGAGTCTTGAGGAGATAGTGGAGGAGGTGACGAGATCCGGGTCAACCGGCGCCAGCATCACAGGGGGAGACCCACTTGCAAAGCCCGAGAGGACCCTAGAAGTCATAAGGATGCTTAAGAGCGTGTTTGGAGAAAGCTTTCATATACACCTGTACACTAGCGGCCGTTACGCGACTTCGGTTCTTCTTAAAAGCTTGGACAATGCGGGTCTAGACGAGATAAGGTTCCACCCCACATTGCCCGGGCTGGAGAAGCGTGTTGAGCTGGCCCTGGAAAACACCTCTATGCGGGTGGGGATAGAGGTCCCGGGAATACCCGGTTCGGAGAAATGGCTTCTTGGACTAGCCCGGTACCTGGACAATGTTGGAGGGCACTTCATGAACGTTAATGAGCTGGAGGTTTCCGAGGCTAACATAAACCAGCTTGCTTCACGGGGGTTTAAGACTGGTCCTGGAGGGGTGGTTGTGAGGGGAAGCCGTGAGACCATATTAAGGTTCATGGAATTGGCCCTAAGGGAGGGCATAAGGGTTCCCATACACTATTGTCCTGCAAGCTTCAAGGACTCGATACAAACACGCTTTAGGATGATGCTGACGGGAAGGTCCTCCCATAGAATATATGAGCGAGTCGAAAAGGATGGAACCATTTCCTGGGTGGAGATCATACCCCCGCGAAAAGGAAGGTGTAGAAAAGCCTTTTCAGAACTTGTTGGGGAGGGGATAATATTTCCGTCCGGAGAAGGTGGGTTCCTCACCCATCCTGAGGCCATTGGTCATGTCAGGGAGAAGGCCCCTGGGTGCGGGGAATTTTTCCTTGTGAAAGCACACCCCACCGAGCCACGTCTTTTGATAGAGCGAACCCTCTTGAGGCCCTAGTCGTTTCTCGTCCCTTGCTAGGGAACCTCCTCGCTCTCTAGGGGGAACCTGAGAAGCGCCGCTATTCCACCTAGGCCTGATAACCTCTCTCCTGCAGGCGTGTTAGAGGGAACTATGGTTATGCCTGCTCGCTGCTCATCGGCCATTTCCAGGATTTCCTCCACTTTCTCCCGCACTTGCTCATCATAAGTGCTTATCATCTCGTCGTTGACTATAACGTCTCGAAGGGCCCTCATCTCGGCTGCATGAAGAGTCGACCCTAGACCTACAGCCGCCATACTAGGGTCGCGGCCCAGGGTCGTGAGGAGTTCCTCTATCAGCTTCTCGGCGCGTCTTAGTTCTTCTTGTCTCAGCACCTCAAGGGGGGTGCCTCTGCGTACTATCTCACCGACTCCAGCATAGCCTCCCATGCTCGCGTTCTCGACTATTATTCTAGTACCCCGCGAACTTATAACGGGTGCTTCACGCAGCCTCTTAGCCAGCGTCTCCTTGAGGAACCCCGGCCCGCCCACGATTATGGCGAGCGGCTCGTGCTTCTCCACGAATCTCTCTATTTGAGCAGCAGCCTCAGCGAGGGCTTTTGCCGTGAGTGTTTCCCTATCACCCTCCTTACCATGTATGCCCAGGTTCTTCTCGACAAGGTTTAACATACCCTGGGACGTAAGCAGGGAAGCACCCAGCTCATCGTAGTCAACCGCAACTATCATCACCTTGCCGCCCCATTGCCTGCTCTTCTCAAGACGCCTTATTACATGGCGGGGCCAGCCCTTTCCCCTGAGGAGGGTGAGAGTACTACCAACATCTATGTTGAAAGTGTGGTGGTGACCCTTCAGCCCAAATTCCTCGGGGCCTTCCACTACTATTCCCCTTATCCTGAGCCTGTTCGTGAAGGGCTGGAACTCCAGGTGCTTGACCCTTATTGACAGCGTCATGGGTATCCTTCTGCTCGAGGAGCGTCCTCTCTCCCCCTGTTTAATCTCTCTGAAGGTCCTCATTCTGGCTATGTCACCGGGCTTTATTATCGTGTAGAGCAACCATAGATCCTCTGGTCTCTCCACCTTGAGTCTAAGGACTTGTCTCTTGTTGTCCAAAAACTCGTATTCCATACCATTTCACCATGAGGGCATTATCACCTTAGGCTTGGTATAAACAATGCACCATCTGACTTATGGAGGCGTATTATTTGTTTTAACGTGATGGAAACACCTCTTCCAGCCTTGCTGTTCTATACCTCCTGATACGTCCCACACTCTTTTCTAGGATTTTGCTGTTGCATGAGTTGTGGGTTTTGCACCATTGTTCGCAGGACTCTGCAGTTTCAAGCTCCCTGTACAAGTATAGACAGTGCTCGCAGGCGTAGTAGTGCATGTTGCTGATGCTAACAACGAGTACCATTATAATTCTACCCCTGTACAGGGATTCACTAGTATGTATATTGGTCCAAGCCCCTACAATGATTTCGCTATTTGCTTAAGTTGTTCCATAGTTTGAATAGATTTTTGAGAAGTTTGAGAAGAGGGTATTGGTGCCGCCGCCGGGATTTGAACCCGGGACCTCCGGATATCTCCGGAGCACCCGACCCTTCGACACTGCCCCGTATGAGTCCGGCGCTCTAACCAGAGGCTGAGCTACGGCGGCTCGGGGGGAGGGATGATAGCCGGGCGGGGATTCGAACCCCGGTCACGGGGGATCTTCCTCCCCCCTACCCTCCCTCATGATTTTTATACTGGAATGTTGGGGGAAAATTAAGCTTTTTCGCGTATTCTTAGCGATATGTCTTAATGAGTCGGGGTGGGCGACTGTTTTATGAGAAACTATGATGGTTTTTAGACCTCACAGGTAGGGCATCCGCCTGCGTAGTCTTCCTCTACGGCTATTAGCTCCTGTTTCCCAATTCTGAGTTTTTTGGGAGCCATTCTAGTTTCTCTGGTTTTTTGCTCTATGGCGGTGTTTCTGGAGCCGTTTCCTTCCCTTCTCTCCTCCTCCCTCTTTATACCCTTGTTCAGTACCTGCATGCTTTTGCTCTTATCCCTGTAAACGGTGGTGCCTTTTATCCCTAATTTCCATGCCAGCTTGTAGACCATATCTACCGTTTCCTGCCTTTCCTCGTTCTTCATGTTTATGGTCTTGCTCACCCCTGTGTCGCACCATGCTTGCCATACTGCCTGGTGCAATATATGATAGAGGGGGCTGACGTCATAGGCTGTCTTATAGACTTCCTTCATCCAGTCTGGTATGAAGTCTGCGTCCTGTATGCTACCGCTTTCTGCTATTTTCCTTATCACCCACTCACTGTCAAGTTGCTCCTTTTTTAGGTCCTGTAGGAAGGTCCGGTCTATCTCTATGAAGCTTCCCACGCTTACTAGCCTTAGGAAGGCTAGCGCGAATATGGGCTCTATGCCGCTGCTGGTGCCGCTTATTATGCTTATCGTGCCCGTGGGTGCTATGCTTAGTATAGTAGCGTTCCTGATGCCGTGTTTCTCATATAGCTCGTCTACCTTGCCCCAGTCAATAGACGGTATAGATAGGTTGGGTTCTCTTAGCTCTACACCTGCTTTCCTTGCCAGCTCCTCCAGAGATGGAGCTGTTCTCCACAGGGGCCTGTAGAGCTTCTTATTGAAGGCGGGGAAGGTCCCCTTCTCCGCTGCGAGTTCTATGCTTGCTATTGAGGCATTATACGCTACCCACTCGGCAACCTTGTAGCCCAGGAATATGGCTTCGGGGCTATCGTAGGGTATCCTGAGACGGGCCAGCATGTGGGCCCATCCCATTATGCCTAGGCCAACCTTCCTCGTCCTTAGGTTGGCCTCGGTTATCTGGGGCAGGGGATGCCTGTTCTTGTCAATTACGTTGTCCAGAAACCTTATGGCCAGCTTCACGTCACTAGCGAGAGCATCCCAGTCGATGGTAGGCTTCCCGTTGTCATCTGTCTTTACATAGGCCTCCAGGTTAATGCTTCCCAGGTTACAGCTTTCCCAGTCGAGTAGGGGTTGCTCGCTGCAGGGGTTGGTAGCGTTTATCTTACCCAGATACCATGCGGGGTGTCTTCGGTTCATCTCATCAATGAATACAACGCCGGGGTCACCACTATCCCAGGCGCCGAAAGTAATCATATCGAAGAGCTCCCGGGCATCGACCCACTCTACTATAGCGTCCTGGTCTTCTGCAATAGCAAGGGCTTCTTCCCATGTGAGTATCCTGGTCTCGTCTAGGGGGACGCTGCCCCCCTTCTCCTCAAGCTCTCTTATTATCTCCTCCTGCACCCATTCCTCCTCGATGCTGTGCCTTGCCCTAACTACTGCATAGTACCTGCTGTCACCCTTACCTGGGACCAGGCTGGTTTTCCTCGGGTTTATCAGGGGCCATTTTTCCCCCTTTTCTACCGCCTCCATGAATTTATCGTAGATGCCCACGCTTATGTTGAAGTTCTGAAGGTGGACGTCTTTGAGCTCGCCCGTCTTGGACCTTATGAACCTCTTTATGTCAGGGTGCCACACGTGGAGGATGCCCATGTTGGCTCCACGTCTTTTCCCACCCTGCTTTATTACCTCGGTATTGACATCGAATAGCCTCATGAAGCTTAGAGGCCCGCTCGCCACGCCTGCCGTACTGCGTACAACGTCCCCTTCAGGCCTTAGCTCGCTAAAATCGAAACCAGTGCCTCCACCCTGCTGTTGTATGAGCGCTTGGGCTCTAAGTGCATCATGTATTCCCTCTCCCTCGGGGGTGACGATCGAATCTCTAACGGGTATCACGTAGCAGGCGCTTAGTACGCCGTTTCGGGTTCCCGCATTCATTAGCGTGGGCGTGTTTGGCATGAACTTTAGGCTTGACATGAACTCGTAGAAGAGTTTCTCATAGTGGTCCCTAAGCTCGGGTTTTTCAGCGGAAGCTATGAAGCGTGCTACCCTCATGAAGAGCTTCTGGGGGGTCTCTATGTACCTCCTTGTCTCGGGGTCTTTTAGTAGGTACCTTGCCTCAAGTACCTTGAGGGCGTTGTAAGTTATTTTGAGGTCGCGGGGGTCGAATTCCTTCCATGCCCCTTTTCCATAGACTTGGTTGTATATTCGAGCTAACACGTACCTCTTGGCAGCTTCTTCCCATGTGGGGTTCTCTACAATCATCTCGACCATGCTTTTCTCCACAGTATCTGATATCGTTTGGGAGTTGATGCGTCCCCTAGAAGCCGTGAGTGCGCCCACTACCCTTTCTATAACGTGTTCTATCTCGTGTACGGGAATGCCCTCTATTCCCTCCGCGGCTTTTCTTATACTCTTTTCCACCTTGTGTACGTCAAATGGCTGTTCTCTACCGTTTCTCTTTAATACAAGAAGGTGGTGTTCTGCTTCCTTCTTGTCTGCTTCACCCATCAGGTGTGCTTCACGTGGGGTCTGCATTCTACTGCACCTTGTGAATTTTGTTTTGCTTCTCCCATTACGGTGGGCCAATCCCCACCGAGCCCAGTAGATTACCAGGTTCTGTTATATCTCGGAAAACTGTTAGGTAAGCTGGTGGGGGTTATCTAACCTTAGGATAAGCGCCCTCGGGGGACACTTGGCGAAATTTTTCTTTTAGCCCCTTGTTAAAATAAGCTTAACCGGGTCGTCACATGTGGTTTTCCATGATAGAGCCTTGTTAAAGGGTTTAAATCTGGTATTACTTGAAGCAGGCTATTCACAGGCGGACTCCTACTGCACGACCAAGCCGGCGTATGCTCCTGATTGGTACTCTCTCCCATTACCCGCACTGATTCGGAAACTGTTCTCCAAAGAGATGGTAATACTACCTTTAATGGGAATACATCGAACCTATTAAGAGGCTCGCTCAAAGTCTGTGGAGGGGAAAGAATTTGACCCTGTGCGAGAGATGCAGGCGTAGACCAGCAGTAATCTACAGGAGGCTGACCCGGCAGAAGCTCTGCCTGGTATGTTATATGGATTATACTACCAGGATTGTCAAGCGTAACATATCATCCATCAGGAACATGTCACCCACTACACCTATCTATGTGGCTATTCACCCGCTGATGCTTGTAGAGAGCCTCCTTCTCGTCCATGTGGTCTCCAGAATTGAAAAGCGCTATGGCTCAAAGCCCCACGTTATGCTACTCGTAAGCAAGGAGGGAGATCATGGACATCTTTGCAGGGATCTGGCCAAGGTTCTCGAGAGACATGGTATAAAGTACTCCAGCCTGGTGGCCGTAAAAGCGCCCCTTGAGAAGCTTTTTGTAAACGAGGTGGTAGGAAAACCGGGTTTTCTTAGAAGGCTTAGAGGCATACTGTCCCAAGCTGTCCAAAAACTTGGAGGGGGAGTCCTTGTACTACCCACTTGCATGGAGGGACTCGTAAGCGTAGAGGTTTCGGGCTATTTAAGGGGAATAGGGTTCCCCCTTATGGAGGTCAGGCCAGGCTTATCGCATCCTTCTATAAAGGGCGTGGTAAACGGGTTTTATGGGATACCTTGTTCAGAGGCCACACTGGCATCTATACTTGAGTTCGGTGTAAACGGTTCAGAGGAACCCCTATACTCCATTCTACCTAAGAACCTTAACTTCTCAGATACGGTTGACGAGATTGCTATGAGGATAGTATCTGACACCGTCAAGGAGCAGAGTTTTGAGGTTCTCTTTAGCGTGCAGAAATCTAGCACAGCCCTAGCCAAACCAGGCACTCTGGTGCCTTGCAGGGTCTGCGGAGGTCCCTCTAAATCAGTTGTCTGCCCCTGGTGCGAGCCTGTGGAGAGCCTAATACGGAGGATAGATGTGGAGAAGTGCGAGGGGTTCTAGGACTCCCTGGCTATCTCTTCTCCTCTTATGTTACTGTATCGTGCTATTATGTAGCTAAGGAGTATCTCCAGCCTTTTACGGTGGTTCTTTTTAATGTGCAAGAGTTTTTTCTCAAACTCAGTCGGAGTAGGCTCCTTGTCCTTGAACCATGCTTTCTTTATACTCCGGTAAATGAACCGGAGCAGGTGATCATAGTCCTCATCCAAGTCCACGGGGTAGTTGTTCTCTATGACGAGCTTCTCAATTATATCGCTATAGTGATATTCGAGTATCTCCAGGTTAGTCGTTTGGTGCTGCTGCCTCATAGCATGGGCCCCTGCCCTGGCTGTCATGATTATCATCTCTCTGCGGGGTTTTTAGTCTTTTAGAGGCGCTTGTTGAATAATCCATATTTGTGTTTTATAATTGCAAATTTACCTGTAGGAGGCTTTTTCATTACAAATGGGGAAAAGTTTTTATAGAACCAATCTCTCTAGTTACTACATGAATAATGTCCCCCACAGAGGGTGATGGAAAATGGCTGCCTATGGAATGCCTGTACTGGTATTGAAAGAGGGCACTCAGAGAACCACTGGAAGAGACGCCCTCCGGGCCAACATAATGGCTGCGAGAATACTGGCCGAGATGCTCAAGACAAGCCTAGGCCCACGTGGCCTGGATAAGATGCTTGTGGACAGCTTTGGAGACGTCACAGTAACTAATGATGGTGTCACAATAGTCAAGGAGATGGAGGTCAACCACCCCGCTGCCAAGCTCCTGGTAGAGGTAGCGAAAGCCCAGGACGCAGAGGTTGGTGACGGCACCACTACTGCCGTAGTCCTCGCAGGCACGCTTCTAGAGAAGGCAGAGAGCCTCCTCGACCAGAATATACATCCCTCGATAATTATAGACGGCTACAACCAGGCTATGAAGAAGGCTCTTGAGATACTGGACGAGATAGGGACCGAGGTCAACATAGACGATACGGAACTCCTGAAGAAGATAGCAAAGACAGCGGTGACGAGCAAGTATATAGGAACCGGGGCTACCATGGAGAAGCTCATCGACATGGTCGTGGATGCCGCTAGGATAGTTGCTGAGAAAGATCCAAAGGGCAAGGGATACATTGTCAGAATGGACAATGTCAAGATAGAGAAAAAGAAAGGAGGCAGCCTACTGGACAGCGTTCTAGTAAGGGGTATCGTCCTCGACAAGGAGGTTGTCCACCCCGGGATGCCTAGGAGGATAGAAAACGCCAAGATAGCACTACTGGACACCCCCCTCGAGGTCAAGAAACCCGAGATAACCGCCAAGATAAACATAACCGACCCAGAGCAGATAAGGGCCTTCCTGGAGGAGGAGACCAGGTACCTAAAGGAGCTCGTGGATAAGATTGCTGAGACTGGTGCCAATGTAGTTATCTGCCAGAAGGGCATCGACGACGTTGCCCAGCACTTCCTAGCCAAGAAGGGCATACTCGCAGTAAGGAGGGTAAAGAGGAGCGATATGGAGAAGCTGGAGAGGGCGACAGGCGGGAGAATTGTGACCAGCATAAGAGACCTCAAACCTGAGGACCTCGGCGAGGCCGCAGTTGTCGAGGAGCGGAAAGTTGGCAACGACAAGATGGTGTTCATAGAGGGTGTCAAGAACCCCAAGAGCGTCACCATACTCCTAAGGGGAGCCAATGACATGCTGCTAGATGAGGCGGAGAGGAGCATACAGGACGCCCTACATGTACTACGCAACGTTATGAAAGACCCGAAGATAGTGGGTGGTGGAGGAGCCCCCGAGATAGAGCTTGCCCTCAAGCTCAGGAAGTATGCGGAGAGCCTAAGTGGCAAGAGCCAGCTGGCTGCACAGGCCTTCGCGGATGCTCTTGAAGAGATACCCATGATACTAGCCGAGACTGCGGGACTCGACCCGTTGGAGAGCCTCATGAAGCTAAGGCAGCTGCACAGCGAAGGCAAGGTATACGCTGGTGTTAACGCGATAAAGGGCGAGATCGTTGAAAACACCGTCGAGGACAATGTCATAGAGCCCCTGGCGGTCAAAAAGCAGGCCATAAAGAGCGCCAGCGAGGCGGCTGTCACGATCCTGAAGATCGATGACATAATAGCAGCGGCTCCTCCCAAGAAGAAGGACAAGGACAAGGAGAAGGAGGGTGGAACACCAGGCGGGATGCCTGGTGGAATGCCAGAGTTCTAACCCTTTTAAAACACAAGGTTTTTAGCCCGGGCTTTTACCGGCCTCTACCTGCCTTGGGGAGACATGTTTTAATAACCTCTTCTCACGGATACAATCCCTTAGCTTCACCTTCTCACACTGACGATGGGGGGATGCGTCCTGAAAGTAGAGATCCCTGAGAGTTTGGAACAGGTTATAGGGCCTAAGAGACTGACGCGATATGAGCGGGCCCGTATCATAAGTGCTAGGGCCTTCCAATTGGCGCTGGGTGCGGCTCCTTTTATAGATGTCTCGACGCTTAGTGTGAAGGACCCCATATTAATCGCTGAGCGCGAGCTTGAGAGGGGAGTCCTTCCCCTGACCATAGCTAGGAAGCTTCCAGGTAGGGTTAAGCAGCTGGTACCGGTCAGATGGCTTCTTGAAGCTGAGAAGGAGACGAGGCGATAGGCCCACGGGGTCTCTCCTGATTTGTTTTATGGACTGGCCATCGTCTTCGGACTTACTGGGTTCCCCGCCCCCTGCTATTGTATGTGGGGTTCCTCATGGTCTCTGAATGTAGTGGGAGGGATGTCGACTACCTGCTAATAGCTGAGAAGCCCAAGGCCGCCAAGGCCATAGCGGATGCTCTCTCGCCTCGTCCCCGAAGGTGTGGGGGAAAGAGGGGGGTTCCCTACTGGGTTTTAAGTTTTGAGGGCTCTAAGGTTATGGTCGTCCCCAGCGCGGGTCACCTCTTTAGCTTGGATACCCGGAAGAGAGGGGTACCCGTTTTCGAGTACGAGTGGAAGCCTCGGTATTTGGTGGAGAAAGGAGCCAGGCATACTGCTAGGTTCTACAGGCTCATGGAGAGAATGAGGGAAGTGGGCAGGATAGTTGTAAATGCATGCGACTTTGACGTAGAGGGTAGTGTGATCGGGTATCATATAATTACTCTCATACTGGGCCGCCGGAATTACTACAGGATGAAGTTCTCCAGCCTCACAGTAGAGGAGCTGAGGAGGTCTTTCAAGAGCCTCCTCCCCCCTGATACTAATATGGTTGAGTCAGGTCTCTGTAGACATGAGCTCGACTGGATATGGGGTATAAATAGTAGCAGGCTCCTTATGAAGGCCTACGAGAAGGGCACTGGGAAAACAAGAGTACTCTCAGCAGGAAGGGTGCAGACCCCCACTCTCGTCGAAGCGATCAAAGGGTATCTAAGAAGTGTGGGAGAACTCCCCCTACCAGAATATGTAGTCGAAGCAGTGTTCAAATCACCCGAGGGCCACAGGCTCAGGGCCACCCACGTAAACAGCCCCTTCAGAGAAAAGGCCTGGGCTTCTCACATTGCACGCAATACTCCCAAGAACTGCATACTATCCAAAGTGGTTGAGACGGAGGAAAAGATACCGCCCCCCACACCTTTTAACCTGAACGACTTGCAATCAGAGGCCTACAGGTTATACCGGTTCTCCCCCCTCAAGACACAGAGGGTGGCGGAGGATCTGTATCTGGAGGGACTGATAAGCTATCCTAGGACCAATAGCCAGAAGATCCCGCCAACTGTTAACGTTAGTGGCATTCTGAGGAGCCTGGAGAAGCTGGGGTACAGTGAAGAGGTTAGGGTGATACTCTCCCTATCCAACAGGCCCTGGCCCCGCCAGGGGAGGAAGACCGACCCCGCACACCCTGCTATATACCCAACCGGCAAGCCTCCTAAGAGGCTGAGCGATGACGCTAAAAAGTTGTACGACCTTGTGGTGAGGAGGTTTCTGGCGAGCATGATGGAGCCCGGTGTGAGGGTGAGCATCAGATATGAGATAACCTGCGGGGCTGAGAGGTATGGTGGTGATACCTTATACATGAAGAGACGGGGGTGGACATCATACTATCCTTGGAAGGGGCGGGAGGGAGAATGGCCCGGGCTTGCCGAGGGCACACGCCTTGGGCTCGCGAGAGCCCGGGTGG
>JALWDA010000173.1 GCA_027014955.1 Desulfurococcales archaeon
GGGGCAGGAGGGCACCGACGGGGTTATTGACGGGCCCAATAGTGCTGTCTGGGACCAGGCCGAGAACCGCCTGCATATACAGAAAGCCCTGCTGTACTACCTATACACCACGAGGGAGGCCGGGGACTAGGAGAGACCTGGGGGTTCAGAGGAACCCCAGGACCTTGGAGAGGTCGAGCTCAGCCACCGCCACCGGGTACTTTATTCCTAGCCTCTCAAGCACCGCGGGGGACACCTCGCCCACCCTCCCCGCGAGAACGCTGTTCACCAGAAGGTTGGCGCTCCTCCCCCTTATGAAGCCCGGGTGGTCCCTCTTCTCCGTAGAGGGCCTAAGGCCCAGGGCCCTCACCAGGGCGTAGATGGGCGCCTGTATGTCCTCGAAGCTGACGCTGTCGTCCATAACCGCCATGCCCAGGCTTAGTGTCTCCTCAAGGGCGCCGTCACGTTGGGATACCGTGGCCACCGTGCCCACCTCGTGTATCCTTAGGGGGAGCCTAGCACCCTGGCTCTCCCTCAGCGTTAGCAGTAGGCTGGGGACCATGCTGGCCCTGAACTGGGCCATCTCCGCGCTTATGGGGTTGACCAGCCCCACGGGCTCCCTGCGCGGGGGGAGGTACTCCTCGTTAATCCAGGAGGGCACTAGGGTGAAGGTGTGCATCTCCATGAAGCCCAGTCCCGCGGCCAGCTCGGAGGCCTCCCTCGAAAGCCTCTCCAGGGGGTCCTCCCGGGGCCGCAGCATCTCCCTCGGAGGTGTTAGGGGGAGGCGGTCGTAGCCCTGGGCCATGGCTATGTCCTCTACCAGGTCTATGGGGTGGAGTATGTCCAGACGGTACTCGGGGTAGGTGGCCCTTATCCTCTCCCCGTCGACATGGGCCTCCCAGCGCATCCTCTCCAGCCTCTCTACAGCCTCCTCCCCTGTTAGGCTGGTCCCCAGGCTCCGGTTCACGTAGTCCACGCTCGCCTCCAGTGTTCCCCTCTCCAGGAGGGGATGGTGCTCCAAATCTCCCGAGGGCAGCTCTACCCTTATGCGCCCAATCGCCGCCGGCCTCCTCTCCGCAAGGGTGCTTGTCAGGAGGTCGAGGGTCTTGTAGACGGCCTCCCGGTCAGTCCCGGTCACGTCTATCAGGAGGTTCCGGGTCCCGGTCTCGAGGCGCGTCACGTCCGAGTTTATCACTGGGGGGAGGCTGATTATCTCGCCCCCTGAGAATATGGCGGGGTGCAGGGAGTCGTCCCTCAAGCTTATTCTTCCATACTCCCTCCCCTGCTCGGTCTGGGAGAGGGTCTCGGCAATGCTCATTGCCCTACCCGTGTGCAGGGGGGTCATCCTCTCATCGAGCCGGGCCTCCCTGTAGACAAGGTGGGGGGAGGGCAGCTTGTCCAGGTCGTGTATGCCTATGGCGACCTTCCTCCTCTTCCTCCCCACCGTCACGTGGAGCTTCTCCTGGAACTGTATAAGCTCCTCCAGCACGCCCCCCGAGAGGGGATAGTCATAGACAACCGCAACGCCTATGTAGGGCCGGCTGGGGACCCTCTCTACCCTAAGCACAATGCCCGTATCCCCCGAGATACGGAGCCGGGGCAGGCCCGCCTCCACGCCCAAGAGGCCCCGGAGGGCCCTTGCCAGGCCCTCGGGCATTAGGAGGTCGGGGCGATCGCTGGTCACCTCTAGCTCGACCTGCTCGTCGGAGAGGGACTCGACCTCCCCCTTCACCCTGAAGACCAGGTCGCCCAGCTCCTCGTCCCCTAGGGGCCTGCCCACGAGGCCCTCGAGCCGGGAGCGGCTGAACCTCACCACTGGCAAGTCTGGCTCACCTCCTTTCTCCCAGGAGCCTGTGCTCCAGCCTGCGGAGGCGGGTGGAGAGCTCCCGGGCCTGGTTCACATTCCGAGTGTAGAGGAGCCTTATGTCCTCGACCTCCAGGAACTTCATAGCAATCCTGTCCAGGCCTATCCCCCAGGCCCCCACGTTCTCCTCCACCCCGGCAATCTCTAGTATCTCGGGCCTGAACATGCCTGCGCCGAAGACCTCTACCCATCCCTTGCCCTCCATCCAAACATAGCCCTCCACGCTGGGCTCGGTGAAGGGGAAGTAGGCGGGCTTGAACCGAACCCTCTCGAACCCCAGTCTGTTGAAGAACTCCTTAAGCATGCCGAGGAGCCTGGAGAAGTCCATGCCCGGCTCGCTCATTATCCCGTCCAGCTGGTAGAACTCGGGCAGGTGCTTAGCGTCTATCGCGTCGGGCCTGTAGACCTTCCCCACGGTGAATATTCGGAAGGGGACCCGGGGGCGGTCGGCGAGGGCCCTTACTGTGACGCTAGTTGTCTGGGTCCTCAGTATGAGGCGGGCCGCCACCCTGGGGTCCCATGAGCCACCCCAGCCCCTGCTCCCCGACTCTCCCCCGGTCTCATGCACCCTGCGGGTCCGCTCGATAATCTCGGGGGGCGCCCTTATGGCCCCGGTCTCGTGCTGTACCCAGAAGGTGTCGTGAATCTCCCTGCTGGGGTGGTCCTGGGCCTGGAAGAGGGCGTCGAAGTTCCAGAACTCCTCCACCACCACGGGGCCCCGGACCTCTGTGAAGCCCATCTCGAACATAACCCGGCGGACAAGGTCTATGAAGCGTACGAGGAAGTGCCTCTCCCCGGGGAAGAGGAGGGGGGGCTCTGCCTCCACGTTGTAGTCCTTCAGCACCAGCGTCCTCCAACGCCCGCTCACAATGTCCTCCCCCGTAAGGCGGGCGACGGCGGTGACGCTCTCCTCCAGGACCCTCTTGGCCAGGGGCATCACTGCTGTGACCCTCGTCCTTCTGCGCATCCTTCTCTCGACCAAGCCCCTCCTCCGGAGGCT
>JALWDA010000174.1 GCA_027014955.1 Desulfurococcales archaeon
GTCCCGCCCCTAGGAACGCCTCCACAGACTCCGCGAGCGCCCGGGCCTGGTCGCAGGTACGTGCAAGGCCCATGACTCGATTCAGGCCCGGCGCCCCCCTATCCCGGGCAGACGGGCCGCACTCTCCCAGGCTAGGCCTCTCTGCCCTCTCCCTGGGGGGCCTGAAGAGTGGCTCAGCCCCTCTGCATAGGTCGTGGAGAAACAAGGAGTCTGCCTCGTGGGCCCGGCTCCAAAGGTAATGGGGGAGACCCCCAGCTGGTGTTGTTTCACTCTCTTCACCCTCCCGGCAGTCTGATGGGAAGAGTAGGGCGTAAAAGCCCCCGGAGACGACTGTTTCGCCCAAGGCGGCGACACTGCTAGCCCTGGTTGCGTCGTCCACCTCGAGGGCCACGGCCTTGAACTCATGGCCCAGGTACTTCAGGGAGTTCCTCCGGTCCTCCAGCCCCCACTGGCTGCCCCTGGCCTGGAAGCGTGGCTTACCCTGTTTGTGGGAGTAGAAGAACAGAGGCCTGCCACCGGGGCTTGTATCTAGGAGGGCTTCCAGGAGCTGGGTTCTCTCCCCCCGGAGGGCCACAAGCCCCCTGAACCCGCTTTCCTCGAGGGACTCCAAGAACTGCTCCAGGGGCCCACGGACGTCCTCTTTCATGACCGGGGGTTCCTCTCCCCAATATATTCCAGGTAGTCGGTTATCATGGTCCTAGCCGTCCTCCACGCAGGCCCCGCTGGGCCTGTGAGGGTGACGTGCTCGTTCTCCACCTCGACGTCAACCACGTTGATGACCCCGCTGCTACGCGCCAGGGGGTCGGTCTGGGGGAGTATAACTGGTCTCACGCTAGCCCTCTTCTCGGACGCGTCGAAGACCGCAACGTACTTGACCCGGTAGCCCTGCTTTATGACGTCCCGGACCCTCTCCTCACCCACTTCCTCCAGGGGGGCCCTCCTCACCTGAGTGACGTCAAGCCTGTAGCCCAGCTCGCAGGCGAGTATGGTTATCTTGGCCGCTGCGTCGAGACCATGGGTGTCCACACGGGGGTCGGGCTCCGCGAGCTTCTCCTCCACGGCCCTTGATATGGCTTCCTGGAAGCTCCTGCCCTCCTCCACCATGGTGAGGATGTAATTGGTGGTGCTGTTCAGAACCCCCCGCACCCGCTCAACGGGCCTGCCTCGGAGGCCCCTCATCAAGTCTATTGCAGGGGTTCCCGCCGCGACCGTAGCGCGGTAGCCCATGAAGGCCCCCCGGGTCCTCGCCTTCTCCCGGAGGCCCCAGTAGTCTCTCGCGAGGCCCGTCTTGTCGGCAGTGATGAACCCGATGCCCCTATCCAGGAGGCCGCGGTAGATGCTCAGGTTGGGCTCCCCCGTCTCGTAGCTGGGGGGGAGGGTCACGAAAACCAGGTCCACATCCCCCGCCTCCTCCAGGGCCTCCCACAGGCCCAGGCCCTGTTTGAAGCGGGGGTGGCCGTCGAGCTTCTTGTCGCTACGCGCTAGTTCTAGGAGGGCGTCAAGATCGCCGGCGCCCTCCACCAGCACGCCCCCCTTGGACGACAGTGCGAACACTATGCGGGGGGCCCCGCTTATGGTGGCAAGCTGTTGGGCCAGGCTCCTTCCCACACCCCCAAAGCCCAGCAGGCCCACCCTGGGAACCATGTTCTCACCCACCATGGTTATCACCCCTACCTTAACAAGGGTCCCCCTAACTCGGCTACACGTAAGGCATCACGGCTTGGACGCTTGGGCGTTCCCTGCTGGCCCTACTGGTTAATATCATTGACCCTAGACCCAGTCCACGTCATCCGCCTTGACCTTTTGTATAAGGCGGAGGAGGTTGTGCCTACCCCGGTTCTCATCAGCCTCCCGGGAAACCCTCTCAGCTAGCTCCCTTGCCCTCCTCCGCGCCTCCTCGCTCGCGTCGTAGCCGAGGTTCTCCGGCGCCCGGCCCTCCCTCTGGGCCTTGGCGTGTCTGGCGAGTATCCAGCCGATGTTCGCGGCGTCTAGTACGGTGCTCTCCGACTCGAGCAGGTCCCCTGTCGAGGAATAGTATGCCAGGGCCCAGGGGGGCACGTGGACGCCCATGCTGTTGAGCGTGACCATGAGGTTCTGAATGACCGAGATGGGGCCCGTGTCGTTCCCCACCGCGATGAAGCCCGCTGCCTTGCCCTCGAGCCAGCTCCTCCCCTCAACGTGTATCATGTTCTCGAAAACGGTGAGTCGGTCTATGAAGTTCTTCACCACCCCGCTCACGTTGTACCAGAATATGGGCGTCGCTATGATGAAGGCGTCGCTCTCCAGTATGAGGTCATAGATTTGCCGCATGTCATCCCCTATGACGCAGGGGTAGCGGCAGAGCATGATGTCCTCGGTGAGGCAGGCTATGCAGGGCCTTATGTCAAGCTCGTAGAGGTTAACCAGCTTCGTCCGGGCGCCCTCCTGCTCCGCGGCGAGAAGCGCGAGCCTTAGGGCCTTGAACGTGTTCCCATACCTACGGGGTGAACCGTTGAACCCCACTATCAGTGGCCTGGTCGACAATCCTGGTCCCCCAGAACCTCTTATCCAGGCACGGGCAAATGCAAATACAGGCCCCATGCCCTAATAGAACCTTGCCGGGGAGGTAACAGCGTTGAGGAAAGCCACCGTAGAGAGGATAGCCACGCCCCTGGTGGTCCTGGGAGCCCTCCTGTTCCCCAGCACCCTGGCAATCCACCTCGCAAGACCCCTCGACCCCCACATGCATGCCCTCCTTCTGTACGGAGGTGGGTTCCTCCTATACTGCTCGGGGGTCGCGGGGAACCTCGTGGCGAGCCTGAGGAAGGGCGTTCCCAGGCCCCTCTGGGAACTCCTCCCCCTAGCCCTCGTTCCGCTTCTAGTAGCAGCCTCGATTCTCACGGCCCTTCTACGGCCCGCGGGAGGCACCCCATCGTACCTCTATCTTTTATTCGCGGCTCATCTGGCCATGGCCCTCCACGCTTTCATGCAGTCGCTTGGCACGGCTCCCCTGCATAGGATGGGTGCTGTCATAATGCCCTGGCTCTTGGGCCCCCTGGCGGAGGCGGCGGTGCTGCTCAGAGGCGGGTCGGTTCTTGAGGGCCTTATGTCCCTCGCCCTGGTCACCAGCGCCACCCTTGTGGCGTCGGTCTCTGCGGGGTTCCTGTCATACGCCTATAGAGGGCCCGTATGGGCGCTCTTCTACGCTGGCTCGCTCCTGCTCCTCGCCTCAGCCTCCCTGAGCCTGGGAGGGGAGATGCTGCCGGCCTCCCTCCTACTCCTAGTATTGTCAACGGGGTTTTGGAGAAACAGGGACTACAAGCTGGGGTTCTGGTGGGCCCAGCTCTCCGCCGCCCTCGGCGCCCTTTCCCTTCTTCTAGTGGATTTCCTGGGATATGGGGGTGGGGGCTTTGTGGCTATGCACGGGCTTTTGCTCGGGAGCGTCTACCCCATGGTGCTGGGGCAGTCGATATACCTCGCGCCTGTGATTATAGCAAGTAGGAGTGGAAGGTATCCTCCGGGATGGGTCTTCCTACTCGGTGCCCCCATTGGGATACTCAGGCTTGTAGCCCCCGCGGTTTCGGGTGTGTTGGCATTGGTTTTGCTAGCGATGGTGGTTTCCTTCCTCCGCCCGCGGCCTCGTTGGGTCTGGCTGGTGCTGAGGTATGGCACTGTGGTGGGTTATGAGAGGGTATACAGGGAGAGGAGGGGCTACTGAGGCGGTTTTGGTTCTTAAGATTTTTATTTTTCAAAATATATGCGATTTACAAAAAAATCGCTAAAAACACACCAAATAATACGTGCAGGGACGCACCCTGCGGAGGAGGCGTCTTGGAGAAGATAAGAATTCCCAAGATAAGGGTAGTGGCCAGAAACACGCCTGGAGACCCCTACACCCGTGTCGTGGCGAGGGAAGTGGAGTACGAGGTCACCGAGCTACCCGAGCACGGGGGCCGGGGCGACAGGCTCACGCCCCTCGAGGCCTTCCTGGCAGGCCTTGCCAGCTGCGAGGCCATAATGTTCAGGATGATACAGTCCCAGCTCTCCCCCCAGCACTCGCCCAAGGTGAGCGTCGAGGCAGAGGCGGAGTTCGAGATGGGCCAGGGCATAAAGAGCCTGAAGGTGAGATACAGGGTGGAGGGCATGCCCCCAGAAGAAGCCCGGAGGATAATAGAGCTGGTCAAGTCAAGCTGCCCAGTCTACAACACTCTCAACAAAGCCCTAGATAGTATAGAGGAGGAGCTCGACCTCAGGCCCTAGGAGTTTTTCTCCCTCCCACTGCAAAGGCTCTGGGATAGGGTCTCCCTGAGTTTTTTGAACTTGGCCTCAAGCCTCCCAAGGTACTCCACTACCTCAGGCGGCACACACCCCTCCCCCGGTGCCGAGCGCAGCCTCTGCGAGGCCAAGCGGAGGAGCTCCAGGATGTTCTCCAGGATACGCTGTGCCACCTCCACCCCCGATGCGAGGACCTCCCTGCCTCTAGGGGTGAGAGCGTAGACCTTCCGAAGCCGGCCTCCCTCAACCACGTTCTCCTCGCTCACCAGGCCCTCCGTGGAGAGCTCGCGGAGGAGGGGGTAAAGGCTCCCCGGTCCCGGCTTCAGCGTGCCGAGGGTCAGCTCTTCTATCATCCTAGAAAGCTCGTAGCCGTGAGTGGGCCTTATTGCGAGGAGTGTGAGTACGAGGAAGCGGAGCCTCATTCGGAGTATCTCCGTGAAGCCCTCCTCGCCACTGTTGGGCTCAGTGCCTAGTCCTCTGCCTTGGGTCCCCATGGCCACCACGCCCTGTTGCCGAGCAGGGTTATTATGCTGGGCGTCAGCACGATGCCTGCGAGGATGCCCGCGAATAGCACGCCCAGGGAGAGGGCTAGGCCCATCATCCGCATGTTGGGTATGCTGCTAAGCATCAGGCCCCCGTAGGCGCTTGCCATTATCAGTGACAGGCCCATTACGAGGAGCGCCGCCCTGGAGACCGACCGGGCCACCGCTCCTCTGCCTGGGGCCCTCCGGTACTCTTCCGCGGCCCTGCTTATGGAGAAACTGTTGTAATCCATGCCAACGCCCAGTATGGCTGTGAATACCGTGAGGGGGAGGAACCAGGGCACCTGCATTCCCTGGACCGAGGTGTAGTAGTACACCGCGGCAGCTATTGCGAGCTCCGCTGCGATAACCACCGCCAGCACCGCGCTGAGCGCGACCGCGACTCCCCCGTAGGCGAGGAGCATGGAGAGGAACATGAGCACCACCGCGGCGGGCAGGACCCTATTATAGAACCTATCGTTCAGCATAACCTCTAGGTCCAGGCTGACGGCGGGGGCACCCCCGACCATTCCATTCGGGTCTATGGCCTTGACGGCCTCCCTGACCTGGCGGGCACAGTCGATGCCCTGCCTCCCCAGTGGGTCCACTGAGAGGACTGCCTGTACAATCACCATTCCGTCATCCATCGTTGAGGCCACCCGGGCCTGGGAGACACACTCTAGGTTGCTAAGGGCTTCCACTACGCGCGTAGCGGTCTCATTGCTCGAGGTAACAATGGTGAGGGGATACATGACGCCTGGGTCAAAGCGTTCCCTTATCACGTTCATGGCCTCTAGGCTCTCGGTGCCCTGGGGGAGCATCAGGGTGAGGTCATGGCTCCCCTCGAACCCCATGTGAATAACCACCGCTGGTATCAAGGCAACTATCACGAGGGCTACAAGCAGTAGTGCCGCCCTCTCAACGAGCCTCCCCAGACCAGTTGTCCCAGAGGCGTTCGCCTGCCCCCTTCTCCTTGGGTCGAAGGGCCACCAGAGCCTGGGCGAGCCCCCCAAGAGGGCGAGGAGGGCTGGTATTAGGGTGAGGCTTGATAGGGTGACCATGGCTATCGCGAGGGGCACGCTTGTACCTATACTCTTGAGGAAGGGGAAGTCCCACGCCAGCGCGAGACTCCCGAAGCCTATGCTTGCCGTGGCCGCCCCCGCTACTACGGGGCGGGCGCTCCTCCGAAGGGCCCTCGCCGCGGCCTGGGTGGCGTTAGGAGAGACTGGCAGTTCCTCCCGGAACCTCCTAGCAACCAGTGTGGCGTAGTCTATGCCCAGGCCCAGGCCTGTAGAGAACATGACGGTGCGCGCGATCGTTGTCAGGGTAATCAGCTCGCCGGAGGCCAGCAGGTAGGCAAAAGCGAGGGCGAGGGAGAGACCCATCCCTATTCCCATGAAGGGGAGGAACAGGGCGGCAACGCTCTGGAGCACGATTGCCAGGACCACCAGCACCAGAGCCATGCTGTACCAGTCGCTCCTCCTAACGTCCTCGAGGCTGGTGGTCCTCATCTCCTCCCGGGAGACGACCTCGCCCGTGGCCAGCACGCGGGACTGGGGGAACGACTCCTTGAACAATTGTGCAACCATGTCCCTGTCTCTGACGGCTCCCAGGTAGTCTACGTCGTAGAGCATGACTATGAAGGTCCTCCCATCCAAGGAGACAAGGGTCCCGTTGAGCTCCCCCATTATTGAGGGCCATGCCTGGACGAGCTTATCCCATGCAAGCGACTCAACCTCCCGCGTAAAATCCCCCTCGCCATTATAGACCCTGAGCGCAGCCTCTACTATGCGTTCGGCGGTCTCCCTGTCAAGGCCCCCCATCTTAGAAATCTGCTCAACCAGAGAGCCCGAGGCTACCCTTAACAGCTCCTCCCTTGTCCCGGGGATGCCCTTCTCCTTCAAGACGCCTAGGAACCCCCGCGCCTGGAAGGGAACGTTCTCCTCCATAAGCGTGAGCGCCGCCTCCTCCGGCCCCCTGGCCGCCACCAGCTGGAGCAGCACGGGGTCAAGTTCTCGAGGGCCAGGAGCTTTCGAGAGGAGCTCCACCGCCGCCGCTAGGGCGGCTTTGGGGTTTTTCGCCAGAAGCCCCCCGGCCTGGGGGTCGTGCTTTAGGAGGACCTGGGCAGCGTAGGGGGACTTGAGAAGCCTTGCAAGCTCCTCCGGGGCGCCCTGGGCTAGGGCTTGCTCGCTGGTAGTGTCTAGGGCGAGGAAGGCCAGCTTCTCCATGCTGGTTTCTCCTGACAAAGCCATGTCAACGAGCATGGGGGCAGCATTGGGGGGGACGCCCTGGTCCACGAGGAGACGGGTTAGGGCCTGTCTTAGAGCCTGCTGTATCGCGTCTTCTCCCCCCTGGCAGCCCCTGTTTGCGAGAGACTCGGCGATGTACGCGAAGAGGGGATTGCCTGATTCTCTGGAGACTATCTGGGAGTACTCCACTATTGCTTCCTGGGCGGCTTTCTCGACGATGGGCTGCACGGTGGCCCTTACCGCGCCGGGACCCTCCACGGCCACGGTTGTCCGGAGGTCGGGGAGGTTCCTTAGTATGGGGGCCGTCTGGTTGGCCAGTACGTAGAGGAAGGTAAGGGTCTGCGTATCGTTGACCGTCAAGCGTGCAAGGTGGACCGCGAGGAGAGCTGCGTGGGTGTTGTCGAAGTTCTTGGGCCCCCCTATGCCCTGGGTGTACTGGAAGACCGCCTGTGCCATCTCGGGGGTGAGTATTTTTCGTAGGAGGGGGTTGGCGTCTGCGATAGCCTGGAGGGCCTGGAGGTCCTCCTGGGTGAGGCTCCCCCTCTGGTAGGCCTGGGTGTGGGTCTCTATGAGGGCCTCTAGGGTAACCCCCACTGTTATTAGCTCCGTGTACACGCCTGGTGCCTGCTGACAGAGTCCGAGGACCCCCTGGGCTGCCGCTAGGGCTTGGTCCCCTGTGTTGACCAGGGAGTTGACCACTTGGCTGTACTTTGCCAGGACCATGTCGGCGGAGGCCAGGGCCTGGGAGGTCGCGTTTATGGTCTGCTCAAGCCTTCGCAGGTTCTCAGTGGTGTTGACAAGGGCCTCCCACAGGCTGACATACCCCTCCAGGGCCGCCAGGGTCTGGTTTAGGGCCTCCTTGATGCCCCTCCTAATCCCCTCGTGGGCCTTGAGTGTCACGTCTATCCAGCTTACCCTCCTCTCAGCGCTCCACTCGAGCCTGCTCCACTCCTGCCTTGTCTTATTATACGTCTCGAGGCTCACGGGCACGTTGTCAACAACAAGGAGGGCATCCGGGGCCCCCACGCCTCCAGCCGTGCTTGTCAGCCTCTGCACTCTAACGCTTTCAGCCGTCTTGGGGAGAAACCCGCTCTCCTCCGACACTAGCACCTGGTCAACCTTCGACGCGAGGGGTAGGGAGACCACGAGTAGGACTATCCACGCCAATATGATGAGCTTGGCATTACGTGCTATGGTATCGGCCCTGGACAAGGTGAGGGTCACCTCCTCCTAGATTGGACAAACTATCAATATATCGGTTATCAATATATATCGAAGTTTAATAGATTATCGCTTCTCCAAATCAACATTACAAAGCGATTCTACCACCACAATACTTATTGTCCAAACCCGGGCCCACAGGTATAGCCTAGGAACACGCTTCCCCCAGGGACCCGCCATGCTGGAGTCCGAGGAGCAAGGCAGGGGCCAGTCCGAGGCCCTTGTCCTCAGGAGGCTGGCCCTCGCAGGGGTGTTCTCAGCCCTCGTCTTCGCGGCCACCCTTGTCAGCATTAGCACTCCCCTGACGCAGGGTTACTTCAACCTGGGAGAGTCCATGATATACACGGCCGCTGCCCTTGGGGGTCCTTGGGTGGCGATGGTGGCGGGGGGCCTGGGGAGCGCCCTGGCCGACCTATACCTGGGCTATGGTCAATATGCTCCGGGGACACTTGTAATAAAGGCCGTCGAGGGCTTCCTAGCGGGGTTCATATACGCGAGGCTCGTTGCCCTGGGCCCCCATTATAAGCGCTAGCCTCTTGAGCCTCTGGGGGCCC
>JALWDA010000175.1 GCA_027014955.1 Desulfurococcales archaeon
ATTATAGATAGGTGGTTGAAGAGATGAATATCACGTGCTTTTTTCCTCCACGTAATGGCATGGGCTTTCTAGCTGCTGCGCACAAGTACCAGCTCAAACATGCTCTCCTGGTCCTCGTAGGGTGCCAGGAGTATTGCCTGCCCTACCTTCCCTGCCAAGGGTGGGGGGATGAGGAAGGCATTGTCCTCCTGTAGCACCTCTCTGAGCACAGGGGTCTGGGGATGGTCGAGGTAGCGGTCGGAAAGGGTAATCTTCTCCAAGACATTATCTTCCCTATACACCAGCTTGTAGGGAACCATCGCAGACGCCGGGAGCACGGCCTTCCCACGGTAGTTCAGCTCTATCCTACCCCCAGAGGCCCTGATCCAATCCTGCCCCGTCTCCCTAGCCACCTCCAAAAGCCTCTCAGTGTAAGTTCCCCAGGGGTACGGGTGTATGGGGAGGGCCTCTGTGCTCGTGGCGTTCTCCAGTAGGAACACCGCCCCCAGCATGCGCTCGGGATCTGTCTCGAGGTAGGCTACTGGTATGAGGAGGGCCATGGGCCTCTGGGGGAGGGTGAATGGCCAGGTACCATAATAGTTCTCGCCGTCGGTGTAATCCCACGTGTCCTTGGATACCCACACACTCGTTTCAACAACTACCCTGTCGACCAAATACACCTTCTTAGCACTGCCCAGGAAGTCGACCTCCCTGACAACAGTGTTCTCCAGCACTAGTGCTTGGAGCACACCCTCTCCTTCTACGCCTCTTGGTGGCGCGAAGTGCATGAAGGAGACGTTATGGAAGATGAGTGCGAGCTTGTATCCGAGGTGCGTATCGTTGTTCAGGGTTTTCTCCACTGATAAATCAAGGGCTCCCGCAAGTAGTATAATGTAGTCTTTTTGGGAATACACTCCCACCGTGTATCCGGGTTTCATCCTGTACTCTTTGATATATGTTTTTTCCATGGCGGATACTGGCGTTATTTGCTTGCCAAACAATGGGACCACATTTACACCGGGTTTTATCTTTTTGAAGGTGAAGACCAGTTTTTCGGGGAAATCCGTTGAACCTCCATTTGTATTGTTTTTCACAAAACCACTAATGCTCTGGACGAGCACGGCACCAGTTATCATGATTCCCATCAGTATTATTAGAACCAAGAGTTTACTTTCTCGAGATTCAACTGCCTTTAACATGATTCAATCACCCCACCATAGTAACATACACGTTGAATCTGCTTAGTTGCCACAACCACCACCTAGGTATACTGTTGCACCAGCAGCCGCTCCTAGGCAATATTCACAAACCGATGTGTCTGCCCAGTACCCTGTGTAATAGCGGGGGCTGGAGATAGAATAGCTACCCGAGCCTGTGGATGAGTAGCTCTCGAAGTAACTGAAACCGTCGTAAAGGATGTCCTCCATATTGAGGCTACGCAGAGATAACCTAGGCTCGCACTCGCACAACCGTGGCCCGCTGATGGGTAGGGGACGGTGCCATATATGCCTGTTTACATATACAGAGGTCATCCCCGTACTATCACCATCACTGCATGTTACGTTTTCAGATACACCTAGGGACACAAACAAGAGAGATAATAACAATGAGATGCATTGTCCTTTAATACACTGATAAATGACAGGAGTTTACACCCCAGTATTGTTGTTGTCATTGATATATATACATTTCCAAATAGTAAGTAATCGTTTAATGCAATTATATAATATTTATTTATACTATACATACAATATCCGAATTTATACAGATTTCAGATTAATAAACCGACGCGTTCCGGGGAGTTACATTTATATTATTAATTAAAAGTCATTAAGGCCTAGCCGGAGGTGGCACATGTGAGCGGAGAGCGTGTGCAGGTCACCATCAGGAAGGACCTGGTCGAGAAGGCCCGCAAGTTCATAGAGGAGCAGGGGGGCTTCGACAGCCTGGAGGAGTTCCTCGACTTCGTCCTCGAAACCGTGCTCGAGGAGGAGGGCCCGGGCACGGAGATGAGCGAGGAGGACGAGGAGAAGGTCAAGGAGAGGCTGCGGGCCCTGGGCTACATGTAGCCGCCTAGCATTACCCATTCTTGTTGGTGCGTGGGGTTGCCGCGTAAGCCCTCGGCTAGAGCGAGTGGCGGGAGGGAAGGCTACACTACCGTGTCCATCCCCGTCACCCTGTACAGGAGGATACAGGAGCTCATAAGGGACACGGGGTTCACAAGCGTGAGCCAGTTCGTGGTCTACGTGCTCCGGGACGTGGTTGCAGAGATGGAGAGGGAGAAGCTCCAGGCCGAGGGCCTGAGCGAGGAGGAGCGGGAGAGGATACTGGAGAAGCTGAGGCGACTCGGCTACATCTAGGCGAAGTTGGAGAAACCCGGTGATACAATGGTCTCGCAGCCCCATGGAGGAAGGCTCGTCCGCAGGGTTGCCCACGGCAGGAGGAGGGAGAGGCTCCTCGAAGAAGCCCAAGGGATCCCCCGGCTGGAGCTAGATGACACCCGGGCCGCTGATGTGGCGAACATCGCCCACGGCGCCTACAGTCCCCTTGAGGGCTTCCTCACGGAGGAGGACTACGAGAGCGTCCTGATACACATGAGGCTCTCCAACGACCTGCCCTGGCCCATACCCATTGTGCTCGACACGCCCAGCGAGGCCGCCAGGGACTGGGGCGTGGGCGACGAGATAGCCCTCACGCACAGGGGCCGGGTACTGGCGGTCATGTCCGTGGAGGACATATATGCCTGGGACCGGGCCGAGTACGCGGAGAGGGTCTACCGGACCACCGACCCGGGGCACCCCGGTGTGGCCAGGCTGGGGGAGATGGGGGG
>JALWDA010000176.1 GCA_027014955.1 Desulfurococcales archaeon
GCTTATCCCCGTTAATATCACAGGCATGGCGTATCATGTTGCCGTTTTTACCCTGCTTAAAAACACCCATACAGCCGTCCAGGCAACGTTAATCTACTAGGATGCAGAGAATTGGGCAAGGACCGGTGGTCGGCATGACTGGGCCCAGCCTTTCCAACTTGGTAAGAGAGCTGGAGGAGCTTGTGCGTCTCGAGGCCTATGGTATAACGGCTTCTCTGGAAGGAAGCCGCCTCATAGTAACGGCTCTGAAAGAGGGAGCCCTCAACACCTACCTCTACACTGAGGAGGAGCTCATAAGGCTCAACCGGGAGCCCATATCCCTAATAGCAGAGCCCCCCTGGGACGCCAGCCGCGTCATAGTTGGAAGAGACGTGGCCAAGGGGAGGGAGCAGCATGCCCTCTACTACGTCCCCCTCGACAGCCCCGGTGATGAGAGGGAGCTCGCACCCGGCCTGGGGCCGGGAAGGGTTCTCTCACTGGTGGACCAGGGTGAGCGGGTCTATGTAACGCGTGTATTCGACGACGGCATCTGGGTTGTCGAAGCCACACCCGGCTCCTCTTGGAGACGCGTGGGGCCCCTACCGGGGATGGGGTGGCTTGCCGACGCCCACCGCGGGTGGGGCGCAGTCCAGGTGTTCACCCCTGAGGGCAGGATAAGGCTAATGTTAATGGACCTGGCCGCAGGCGTGCTCAGTGACGTGGCCGCTCCCGGGGGTAGTGTGATGGCTGTGAGGTTCTCTCCCCAGGGGGAGCTAGTGTACGCTCTGGAGAAGACAGATGGGGTGGAGCTAAGGAGAGCGGCCCCGGGCGAGGGGGACCTGGGCCTCCTGGGGCTCCCCGGCAAAGACCTGGACGAGTACAGGCCCATGGGAGTAAACTACATGCGTTTCGATGAACGTGGGAGGCTCATCGTGGTCGCTAAGAGGGAGGGGGCCTCCCAGGTCTTCCTAGACGGGTGGAGGGTCCCGGGCCCCAGGGGTGTTTACTCGAACGCGCACCCCTATGGTGATGGGGAGCTAGTGGCCTCCTACTCCAGCCTGCGGGCGCCTCCCCAGGTGGTTGTCCTGGGCGGGGAGGGCCACCGTGTGTTGCTCTCAAGCAGGTTGCCCCCCGCCCTGGAGGAGGCTCTGGGAGAGCCCGAGTTCCACCGGGTGGAGTCAGCCGACGCCAGGAGGGTCCCCGTCATCGTGCTGCCCAGCCGGAGGGCTCGGAGACAGGGACCGGCTGTGGTCCTGGTACATGGGGGGCCTTTCAGCGAGGACGATGACTCGTGGAGCGTCTTCGCGGCCGCTCTGGCCCTGCTTGGCTTCCACGTGGTCATGCCCAACTACAGGGGCTCCACGGGATATGGGGAGGAGTGGAGGAACCTGATACTGGGCGACGTGTGTGGGATGGAGTTGGAGGACATAGTCTCCGCCGCGAGGTGGGCCCGCTCAACAGGGCTCGCGGCCTACACGGTCGTGATGGGCTACAGCTACGGTGGATTCGCTACCATGTGTGCCCTTACCCGGAAGCCCGAGGAGTTCGCCGCTGGAGTGGCGGGGGCGAGCGTGGTTGACTGGGAGGAGATGTACGAGCTAAGCGACCCCGCTTTCAGGAGTTTCATAGACCTGCTCTTCGCAGGAGACCGTAGCAAGTGGCGTGAACGCAGCCCCATAAACTATGTGGACAACCTCAGCAGACCCCTTTGCATAATACACCCCCAGAACGACACGCGTACCCCCCTGAAGCCCCTGCTACGCTTCATGGACAGGGCCCTGGAGAAGGGCAAGACCTTCGAGGCCTACATAGCCCCCGACATGGGCCACGCTGTCAACACGGTGGAGGACATTGAGAAGATACTGTTGCCCGCAGCCCTCTTCTTGGCAAGGATCAGGGAAAGGTTGGGAGCCTAACGTCAGCGGCCTCCCTTCTCCAACCGCCTGAGTTTGGGGGTCTAGTTTTGCTTTTTGGGTGACCGAACACAATAACCGAGTTAACCCCCCGGTTAACTCACCCACCCCGCATAGGGTGCTGCTGAGAACACCCACCCCGGTATATGGTAACTCCTAATAAGGCAGACCAAGCCATACACACATGGGAATCAGCAGAGCGCCAGTGATACGGTAGGGTGCAGCCGTTGGGCGGGCCAGAGAGGATAGCGGTAGTGGGGGCGGGTCCCGCGGGTGCGGGCTTCGCCCTCGAGCTGATGAAGAGAGGATACCAGGGGACACTTGAAATATACGAGCGGGACACATTCTACCGCAAGCCCTGCGGGGACGTGGTACTACAGGAC
Source organism: Desulfurococcales archaeon (assembly GCA_027014955.1). GTDB lineage: Archaea > Thermoproteota > Thermoprotei_A > Sulfolobales > Fervidicoccaceae > JALTXS01. The sequence continues at coordinate 2,276 of JALWDA010000176.1, forward strand.
GTCCTGGACGAGTCCCCCCTCCGCCCCAGGGTTCTCAACAGCATCCGGCGGTTCGAGATAAGGGTGCGGGGGGAAAGGGTCTTCGAGAAGGAGTACAGGAACCCCATATGGTATGTCATAGACAAGCCGGGCTGGGTCCGCGGCATGCGGGAGCAGGCCGTGGACCTGGGGGCGAGGATGCATGTTAAGAGCATCTTCCCGGAGCAACTGGCAAGCACCCACGATACTGTGGTGGACGCCCGCGGGCCCTTCGCCAACAATGGGCTGGGGAAGCTCACCATATCCCGGGCCCTCGTGGAGCTCCCCGTTGACCCGGAGGGCGTGCTGATCGACTTTGACCCCGACCTCATGGGGTTCCTCTGGGTCTTCCCCCACGATAAGCACGCGGCCAACATAGGCCTGGCCTACAAGGGAGAGCGCTCGCCCCAGATGCGCCTCGAGAGGCTTCTGGAGCGAGAGTATGGCTCTCCTAGGGTCCTGCGCATGGACACCACTGTGATAACAATAG
>JALWDA010000177.1 GCA_027014955.1 Desulfurococcales archaeon
ACAAGCATAAGGAATCGGGGCAGAAGCCTTGCAATCATCCCCCGGGGAGAAGAGAGTTCACACACACGGGGAGGCAAGCGGGAGACCCGGGGGGCTAGGGTGAGCTAATCGCCCCGGCAGGAATCGTAGAAGCGCCTCAGCCTCTCAATGGTCTCGGGGCTCAGGAAGTGCTCGATAAGCTCCGCCTCTATGTTGGCCCTCTCCTCGTCCACCCCCAGGGCTATTAGGAACTTCCGTATGAACTCGTGGGACTCCGCGATGCGCTGGGCCCTCTCACGGCCCTGGGGGGTGAGCCTCACGCCCCTGTAGCGCATGTACTCTACGAGGCCCTTGTCCTCAAGCCTCTTAACCATGCTGAGGACCGTGGAGGGCCTCAGGCCGAGGACGCGTGACACGTCGGTTAGGCGGGCGTAGCCGTAAGCCCGCTCTATCTCGTAGATGGCCTCAATATAGTCCTCCTCGGAGACTGTGCTGAGGCTCCTCCGCCCACGGTGGGCCCTGCGGAGGAGCTCTATTCTGCTCGTGTCCCTCGATGACAAGCCGGGTCCCCAGCCAATTCTTGGAGGGCTAGTGTAAATAAGGGTGACCCATAGTGTCTGCCTTTACTCCAGGAGGGGGAGGCTGGCGTTTATCGCGACTATGAGAAGAGTGCTAGCGGTTGCTAGAATGGTGGTCGCCCTGCTGTTGCGCAGGGGCCCCATGTATCGCTCGCTCCTCGTTATGAGGATGAGGGGCACGAGGACCAGGGGGAGGGTCATGCTCAGCACGGCCTGGCTGTAGACCAGTATGTCGAGGGTGCCCATGCCCAAGTGTATGGCAACCGCCAGGGGAACCATGTTGACCAGCCTCGCCATGAGGCGGACCTTCCACTCCGCGAGCCTCTTGCCCAGGTAGCTCTCAATGAGGCTCACTCCTGACATCACGCTGACCATGGAGGAGGAGATCCCCGAGGCCATTATCGCTATGCCGAAGACTATGCTCGCTAGCCCCCCGTATAGGGGGGCCAGGGTCTGGTAGGCGACCTCCATTGACTCTATGCCCATGAAACCGTTCCGATAGAAGGCGTAGTAGCTCATTATCTGGAGGCTAGCGTTAATCAGGCTGGCCACTAGGAGGAACACGACCGTCTCAGCAAGGTGCTTGCGGAGCACCTGAATGAGCCTCTCGGCCTTGGGCACGCCCCATTTCTCCCGCGTGAGGTAGGAGTGGAGGAGGACAGCGTGGGGCATGACCGTGGCCCCTATTATGCTCGTGGCTATGAGGGCCTCCTCCCTGCTCCCCAGGTTGACACGCAGCGAGTTCTCCAGCACCTCCCCCAGGTCCACCTGGACTATGTAGAGCTCGTAGACGTAGCTAAGCCCCACCACGGCCACGAGGAGGGCGATTAGCTTCTCCAGCTTGGACATGGTGTTGGCGAAGACCATGAGTATGAGGACGTCCACCACGGATATCCAGACAGCTATGGCCAGGGGGATGCCCAGGAGCAGGTGGAACCCCAGCGCTATCCCCAGGAACTCGGCCATGTCCGTGGCGAGCACCATCATGAACATGGAGGCAAAGTAAAGGGCCTTGAGAACCCGGGAGAACCTCATACCAGATAACTTGCGGAACACGTAGTCTGGAACGGTCATTCCCGTGAGACCCAGCTTCCCGGACAGGTACTGGAAGAGAATGGCCATGAGGCCAGATATCCACACCACCCAGAGAAGACGGAGCCCGAAGTTGGAGCCCGCCGCGATGTTGGAGCCGAAGTTCCCCGGGTCAATATAAGCCACACTGACAATGATCGCGGGCCCCAGAGCCAGCAGCCTCAGCGCCCTCGCTGCAAAGGCGTTCATTTTTCATCAAGCAGAAATTTTTAGGAATATCTAAAAAGTTTTTCCGATATGAAACAAGTGAGCACATACTAACAACATCCCAATTAAGCCAACCCACGTGGTAGAAAATCACACTAGACAACCATAAGGATTGAAGCACCCCCCCAGCTTCGAGGTTCTTTACTTAAGTAACTTAAGTACAAGACTTTTCAGCAGACCCGAAGTCGCACGGTTTTATACCGTTAATGGTCAACAGCGTTGTTAGGTTAAAGCGTGACCCCTCATATATACTCTCGAAGAACACTCCCTTGACACCAGACTCTTACCAGAAGGCAGCCTGGTTTATTCGAGCAATTTCCTGTACAGCTGCTCTCTAACGCTTTCAATAGGCTCACCAGCCAGTACTTTCCCCACAGACTCGGTGTCGAGGGCTACAAACATCCCTGTTTTGAAGGAGGCACGTAGCAAATCCTTATCCTCGGTCCATATGGGATAGTTTAGTTTTAGAGAGAGTGCTATGAATGAAGTGTCTTTCGAATCAAACATTTTTGCAACCGAGTATGCACGGGTTAATTCTTCATCATATAACTCTCTCGGCACTATTCTGATCAGTGAAAAAGCTAGGAGAACCTTATCCCAGAACTCTTCCCGGGCGCTCCTTCTCAGCTTTTTTGAATGCTCGCGGAACTCTACCAGGATCTCCTCATGAGAATAGAGCTCGAGTTCATCGTGTTCCTTCACGATTCTGTAAGCAAGCGCCCTCTTGCCTGCAATCACTATCGTGAAGACAATATTGCTGTCAACAACAAGCAACACTATATTAAACCCTTCTCCCTGTATTCCTCCTCTATCCTCTTCCACACCTCACTACGGGTTCGCTCAAATTCCCTCAACGCCCTCTCTAAATCAACGCCAACATCAACCCCCCGGGATAGGGACTCGAGGATTAGCCTTCGCATGACTTTTCTTGATAAACCCTCTGCGACCCACCTTGCAATCTCAGATTCTTCCACTTCCTCGGGAACAGTGATTTTAACGACTCGGGCCAACCTTGACACCTTCGACTAGACTCACTGTTTACATAAGCTACACCTTATTAATGCATGTAATTATTGATTTTGGTTTTCTCCAAAAGATAGGTTATGGCAAGGGAGGATATTAGTTTTCCATAAGCTTTCCTTTTCCAAGAGCCAGGTGTTCACCAGGGCTCCCCAGTATCCTTGTAGCACATCTCACGGTAGCCGGCACATCCTCCCGGGTTGACGTGAATTCTTTATAAATAGCTAATCAAAAGAGCCCAGCATGGTAGGACGGGGAACTTAATAACTCCCCACCACCTAGGACAGCCGGGGGCGATGGGATGATGGGTAATAGCGTGCTATACGTCCACCCCCTCTGCTACTCCAGCTACAAGCTCATCAAGGGAACTCTGGGCCTTCTCGAGGAGAGGCGAGTGAGGGTGGTAATGGTGGACAACCCGGTAGCCAGCAGTGCCCTTGAGCGTTCCGTTGTAAGTGTACCCTACTTGGAGATAGGAGGCAGGCCCTCTGCTGTCGACCCCCTTGACGCGGGGGAGGCCCAGAGGCTTCTGGAAGGGGGTGACGCTATCGTGTATGAGGCCTGGAAGATGATGGCCCGCAGCATACTAGCGAGCGGCTACCTGACCACCCTAGCCATCATTCACGGCCCTGGGGCCCTGCCCCGGCTTCTCCCCCGCGTTTTCATAGAGGCTGCCCTCAGGAGCAACCATGGGGGGCACAGTCCCGAGGTTGTTCATGCCAGGGAATTCTGGGAAAGAGTGTGGGAACGGGTGTGGGAAAAGGCGCCAACCGTGGTCGCGTATAACTACGCCCGCCACGCTTACTGGTCCCTAAGGGCACTCGGCAAGAAAGTCGACCCCGACTCCCTTCGGGAGCACCTGGAAAGAATGGCAAGCACTGAGCTTTTGGTACAGTGGATAATATCCATGTCAAGCCTAGGGAGGGCGGGTAATCCCCTCAGCTTTGCGGACAAGGAGCTATCCACAAGGCTCAGAGAGGCCGCGGGAAGGGCCCTGGAGGAGCTGAGGAGCGAGGCGGTCGCAGGGTGGATTGCGGGCGAGGAGCAGCCCACGATTGAGGGCGACGCGTCCTTCTGGGGGGTCTTGGAGAGGCTGTCTATGCAAAGTAGTTAAAACAGACCATGCGACACCATGTAGCCGTTAATTTGAGGTGTAGCGTATGAGGCTCTACACGCGGACAGGGGACGAGGGGACAACCTACTGTGCCGCATTGAAGAAGAGGGTAAGCAAGTCCCACCCCCTCATAGAGGTGGTGGGCACCCTGGACGAGGCCGAGTCCGCCCTAGGGCTAGCCCAGAGCCTGCTCCCCCAGGACATGGAGGGGCTCTCAAGGGACCTGGAGTGGTGCCAGAACCTACTCTTCCGCGTCGGTTTCACCCTAGCGGGTAAGAAGTGCATCAGCGAAGAGGACGTGGAGAGGCTGGAGGGTCTCAGCGACCGCTACTCCGAGGGGCTGGAGCCCCTCTTCGTCCTCCACGGGGGCCACCCTGCGAGCGCCGCGCTCAGCTTGGCGCGGGCCGTGGTCAGGAGGCTGGAGAGGAACCTGGTGAGGGCAGTAGAGTCGGGGGCGCCTGTTGCTGAAAGGGACCTGGTCCTCAGGGTCGTGAACCGGCTCAGCGACGCCCTATACGCTATGGCGATGCACGTGAACCACAGCCGTGGCATAACCCCTGCCCGAGCGGGCTGCGACTAGTCCCCGATTCCCCTTCCAGGTTCAGGGCTACTCGACAGGCGCACCGGGCTCAATTATCCGGGAGCGCCCATGCCGGTCCACCAGCTCTACCGTGAAGCTCCTCCTGCCCTCCATTGCCTCGCCAATCTCCCTTAGCCTCCTCCTGCACTCTCCCTCCTCCTCCCGACCCCGGCAGCTGGCCTCCGCCTTGGCCCGGAAGCGCTCGAGTACGCCCTCGATGGTGGTCACGTAGCCTTGCTCGAGCTCGCTGCTTAGGAACTCGAGGCCAAGCTCGGGTATTAGCACGTCGGTATTCTCCCCCACCACTAGTATCGCGTTGAGGTCCCGGGGGCCCTTGACATGGTAGCGGAGCCTCCTCTCGCGGCCCTCCTCGTACGGGGTTATCCAGTGGGTGCGGTAGCCGCATTTGAGGCACTTGGCGCTCGCTACTACTGTGGGGCCCTCTAGGGGCATGTTGTAAACCGTCTGTCTCACGATAAAGCTCCTCCTAGCCCCGCAGACGGGGCAGTCGCTCACGATCTCAGTATAGTACCTTCCACTCACCTTCTCTCTCCTCTTGTCCGCCTCGTTTGCCCCATGGTGGGTTTTACCCTGGTTTTTTCCGGGGATTTACTTTTATGTCGGGGTTGCACATTAATCTAGATCGACCTGTTTTCACGCTTGCCGCGGCTTTACTTGATTGTCCCTCACGTGGTCTGAGCATTGTGTGTTGGGGGTGCTTAACCGTGTGCCCCACGGCCGTGTTGACGGATGAGAAGATAAGTGACACCGAGTTTGAGATTAGCATTGACGCTAAGCATATCTGTTCATTCAAGCTCAACAAGGAGCTGTATGAGGCTCTGGAGAGGGCTTGGAGAGAGAACGGGTTCAGGAACCGGAGCGACTTCATCCGGGCACTGGTTAAGAAGGCCTACGAGAAGGGCCTTAGGGTTGAGGGCGACGGGTTCTCCCCGCATATAGCGGGTCCCCTAAACAAGGTGGTGACCCTTAAGGTTGACCATGGGTTGCGTGAGATAATACAACGTCTGGTCGAGGACAATGGGCTTAGTAACAAGAGTGACCTCATGCGGCTGCTGCTCCTGGAGTACGTGAATGGGAGGATTGTCCTCTAGCAAGTCCCCATAATTGAATATTCAGGGGAGTTTAAAAATGGGATGAGCTATCCCCGGGCTCGTTACTCTATTTTTATCTTTATCCCTTCCGGCTCCTTCTTCTCCTCCTTCTTCTCCACCTTTATCTCGAGCACGCCGTTCTTGTACTGGGCCTTGGCGGTCTCAGGCTTTATGGGCTTGGGCAGCTCTATCTCCTTGTAGTACTTGCGCTGCCCGTTACTGGCCCTCACCACTATTTTCTCCTCAGTTGCCTTTACGTCTATCTTGTCCTTATCCACGCCAGGCATCTCGACTACTATCACGAAGCGGTTGTCCTCCTCGAACACGTCGACGAGGGGCTCGCGCTCCTCGGCAATCCTGGGCCTGGCGCCTTCCCTGCGTATGTTGCCAAACTCCTCCACCCTGGGTATGCCGTCGGGGCCTATTGTCATCCTAATGCCGTAGACGTAGGGGCCTCTGACTCCCCGCTGGGACAGCTCCCTGAACTCCTGCTCGAACATTTCCTCTATCTCGCGGAAAAACTCGTCGAAGACGTCCCATATTGAGTACCTTCTCCTCCAGGGGGCCATACGCATCACCTCCGCAATTTGCTTCTATAAAAACTTTTTGTTATACATGTATTTAAACATTTCTAACAATATCTACATAGAAACAATAAGAACAAGCTAAACCACTAAGAAGCCAAGGCGCCCTCAGGCCAGCTTGAGCCTCTGGGTTGAGAGAACCTTGGTTATGAACTCCTTAACAATCTCGCTGCACTTCTCCACATCCTTTCTCATACGCGCCTCCACCTGCTCTAGGCTACTCTTGTAGGCGTACTTCGGCCGTCCCACGTTCTGGCCCGACTGTATCCTGGTTCGGGTTATGAACCCCAGGCCAAGGAGCTTGGTGAGGCTCCTGCTAACCGTGGCCTTGCTAAGGTTGAGCTGCTCGCTCAGTTCCTCAATGGTCTTCTGACGGCCGTCCATGAGCTTGAAGAGGATGTCCAGGTCGGTCTCGCTCAGGTCGTAGCAGAACTTGACGAGGTCGTAGAGGGTGAGCTCCTTGCCCGAGGGCAGCTTGAGGCTTTCGACCTCGCTCACGGAGTCTCACCTCCTCTCCTTTGCGCTTGGCGCATTTTTTTCCTTATTAAGCTTGAATATCATTTTTTTCATATAAACTTACCGTAAGACCAGGTCCCTGTTTACTATACTCGTTAGTCATTAATGTGGACTGTTACGGAGTCACCGGCACTGGTTGTAGTCTTAACGTGGATTCTCACTGTGGGGCTCTGAGGATTAGGGATTACTACCTCGACCCTCTTGACCTCTCCGGGCCTCAGGACAAATTCTCCCAGGGACGCCTCTAGTAAAAGCGTCTCTCCTGTGGGGTCTGTAACATATAGCGCGTCGAGTGTAACCTCGCTCTTGCCTATGTTCCTCACGTACAGGGTGAGCAGGGAGGGGATGAAGACCTCGACACGCGGTGGCGGCCACGCGTGTTTCCTTATCCGCACCCAGTCGTACAACGTGTCCTTTATATCATAATATCCGTAGGCAGTATAGAAGCCCAGCCTAATGTAGTGGATAGGCTTAACCCAGTGGATGCTCGCGTTGAGGTAGATTGTAGAATAGTCCAGACCAAGTGACAGGGAGCCCGGTGTAAGCGCTACTGTGAAGACATAGAATCGCCCATCTAGCGTAGGTACTAGGTCCTTGTATGGCTCGATATTAAATCCCCCAGGGCCCCCGTCTCCTGCCCTCAGCTTCATGATGGTTGCTCCAGAGCCCACGTCTCTTGCATAGACAATCATCGCCTGGTTATCAGCGTTGGTTACATCCGTGTACTTGTTGGTGGACAGGCTGGGCACGCTTCCCCCATATCCCCCTTCATACGAGTTGTTGTATGCAGCCCTCACGTCGACAGCGTATCCCTGGGTCAGGTCTATTGGGAGGGCATTCCTAGTGACTATGGATCCCACGTTTATTCTCAGACCCGTTGCTGTGAGTGAACCATTGTTTAGAGAGGCATCGTCCCACAGGGTAGTGTTGAGTATTGTGAAGTCGTCAAAGAGTATGAACACCTGGGAGGGATCATTGTATGAAGGGTATGGGTTTAAGCCCCCGTAGTGTATGAGGAACACGTCTTCGGCCCCGGCTCCTATAAAGGGTGCTTTGAACCATATCATTGCTTTCTCGGTGGTGCTGTTCCATTCCTCCACCCAGTAGTATAGGGGGTTTCCCAACTGGTCAGTTACATACACGGTGTTCGGAGGCGTGCTCCAGTTTGTGACTATGCTCCCTGTTAGCTGTACCCCTATCTGGTAGTCGGAAAGGATGGTTACACTGGGGTTTAACACATGGACACCCACCTGCCCTGGGAGGGGATGCATGGAAGCACCTTCTATGACGATTACATCAGGGTTGGCGTCCTCTCTGCTTGAATCAATATAACCCAGGCTAGTCCAGTGGGTGAGGCCTGTTTTGAGAAGCATTGCGACAGCAAGTATACTTAATATCAGGAGAACTTCGGCCATGATGGTGCTATTTGCCTTCTCCAGGCGAGCCCGCCTATTCAAGCCGTCACCCTACCCAACACCTATTTAGTTTAACACAAGCCATGTCCTCCCTAACTGTGTTCCTTGCAGGAGGTAGGCGTAATAGAATCCCTGCCTCATACCCCCCGGGCAACCAGGAGAGCGTAATAAGAGGTAGACATGGGCATCATAGAGATTTTTAATCCTAATAGGGGCTATAAAATAGGGCCCCCGTACCTATAAAAGGCTCCACACTGACATTAAAGAGGACAAAATGTGCCCCCAACGGGACACTGGGGAGAAGTATGTATAAGGCAAGAGCAAGTGCGCCGGGCAAGGTCATACTCTTCGGGGAGCACTTCGTGGTCA
>JALWDA010000178.1 GCA_027014955.1 Desulfurococcales archaeon
TGGAGTGTGGCGGGTGGGGTGGGCCCGGGGGTCGACGATGTGTTTGAGGAGGTTCTTCGGGAGACAGGCGGGGTCCGGGTTGTGAGGGGGGTTGCTCTGAAGGGGAGCCGGCCGTTCACGGCGTTTTCGCTTGGGGGTAGGCCCTTTCTCTGGATTCCCGGTGCTCCTACTAGTGCCCTAACGAGCTTCCTAGCCCTGGTTCTTCCTCTGCTAGAGAACTGGGGTCGGGTCCACTCCTCGTGGAGGGAGGGTTTGTTCAGAAAGGTTGTGGTGGAGGGGTCCACAGAATTGGGGGACAGGATGGTGGGGTTCGTGAGAATTAAGGACACGTGTAGGGTCTCTCCCCTTCCCCGGGGTCTTCAGAGGAGTTCAAGTGTGGTCTCATTTGGGTTGGCGGATGGCGTTGTCTTCAGGGAGCCCGGCGTCCCATGGGAGAGGATGGCCTGGTTCTTGGCGTTCGGTTCGTAGGTGGGCCTGTTTCCCTGAGATTGTGGGGATTTGCCGTTTTTTATGTTATCATATTTAAATCGGGAGAAGCCGCATATACGTGGATAACCCAGGGGAGGTCATGCTCACCCCGGCCCCCGTAGGTGGTGCGTGGTATTGGCCCGTAGGATATGTGTGATAGGCAGCGGCCAGAGGACTGTCTGGGACGACAACCCAGAGGAACCACCCCGGAGGGCGGTTGAGGCCTACACTAGCAGGCTCTTCAAGTTGGCCCTGTCATACGCTGAGATCTGCTGCGATAGTCTCTACATCCTCAGCCCCACGCTGGGCTTCCTGAAGCCGGATGATGTCCTCCACGAGCACTTCGAGGACACCCGCAAGGCTGTGAGGGAGTTGAAAACCGTGCGTGATAACGCTAAGAGGACGATGCACAAGGTACGCGTATCGGAGGGAGACGTCATCGTGGTCCTAGGGGGGTTCTGGCATTACGATGTGGTGAGGAGGCTCTTCCCCCGTAACCGGGTCGTGGGCCTCCTCAGGGGCCTGAGTGTTAACGAGAAGTACAGGTACTTGGGCAGGCTCATATCGCGTATAGACATGGGCCAGGCCGACTGCATTCCCGGGCAGGATTAGGTGATGTCCTCCTTGCATCCCCCAGGCTCGCCGGGGCTCCTCCTGATGCTGGATTTCGACGGGGTCATTGTAGACAGCTACTCGGGTTTAGGTGATGTGTTCAGGCTCCTCCTTGAGGAGATTCCCCCTCTTCAGGCCGCGGGGGCAACTGTGGAGAAGATGCTCCTCCTTGAGGATCTTATGGACTTCTTGGGCACGAGGGACCGGAGGAACGTCTATAAGGCAGCCTTCGGGCTGAGCGATACCCTCGCCACCCTGGTGGTGGAGAGGTATTGGGAGGAGAGGGTGAGGACAACCGTCCTCCTAGAAAGGGACCTAGAGTCCCTGGTGCAGCGCCTCAACGAAGCGGGAGCGGTGGTACACATTGTCTGCTCCCAGGACGACACGGTGGAGCGTAAGAGGCAGCGGGTGGAGAAGGCCCTGGGCCCCTGGGCCCTCGATCTCCTCGTCGTTTACGGTCCCCACGCGCGGTACCGCACGGTGGGGGAGGCTGTAGAGGCTCTCCTTGAGCAATACTCTCCCAAGGTTGCCGCGTACCTTGACGACAAGTCCATGAACTTGGGCACCCTGAGGAACCTCCAGAGGGGGGGCCTCGTTCTCCTCCGGAGGGATTTCAAACCCCCCTTCCCCCAGGCCACTGCCTGGAACATGCCCCTCCCCCCTGGGGCTAGGTCTGTTAAGGACCTGAGGGAGGCTCTCGAGCTGCTCAGAGGCCTCTCGGGCTCCATCTTTTGAATAGGAGGGCCATGCCCGTCACGCTGACGCTGCTGAGCGACATGGCTATGGCGGCCATCTCGGGCCTCAGCGCAAGGCCTAGGCTCGGGTAAAGCACACCCGCCGCGACGGGTATAAGGGTAATATTGTATACGAATGCCCAGGCCAGGTTCAGCTTTATCCTCCGCAGTGTCTCCCGGGAGAGCATGTGGGCCCGGGCCACGTTCTCTAGCCTGTCGTCAAGTATCGTGACATCCCCAGCCTCGCGGGCAAGGCTCGTCCCCCCACCCATCGCTATGCCCACGTCGGCCCGAGCAAGGGAAGGGGTATCGTTGACCCCGTCGCCCACCATTGCCACCACCCTGCCCTTAGCCTGCTCCTCTTTTATCGCCTCGACCTTGTCCTCAGGCGCTAGACTGTGGCGCACCTCGTCGAGCCCCAGCTCCTCGGCTATCCTCTCGGCCGTCTCCCTCTTGTCCCCAGTGAGCATCACCGTCTTAACACCCACCCTGCGGAGGTACTCTATTACCCTCCTAGCATCAGGCCTGGGTTTGTCGAGTAGCCCCATTAGGGCAACAGGCCTGTCGCCCCAAATGACTAGAACCGCAGTCATGCCCCTCCTCCTTACCTCCGAGAGCCTCCGCTTCACCTCCTGCGGGAGCGGTGCCCCCATGCCCTCGGCCAGCTCCTCGTTGCCAATACCAACCACGCCCCTCTCGGTCACTCCCACAATCCCTGCACCGGGTATGCCCTCGACCTGCTCCACCTTAACGCTCGGGGGAGAGGCACCATTCCTACTCCGGGCGTAGTCAACGATAGCTCGGGCTAGGGGGTGGTTGGACCTCTCCTCCACCGCCTGAACCAGTTCTAGCACTTCGCTCTCCGCGGTCGAGTCCAGTAGCTCGAAGTGCACTACCCTGGGCTCCCCTAGTGTCAGGGTCCCCGTCTTGTCGAAGAACACCGTGTTGACCCGGGGAAGCTTCTCCAATGCCTCCGCGTTCCTCACAAGGATGCCCATCCGCGCAGCCTTCTCAAGAGCGACCGAGACCACAGTGGGCGTGGCCAGGCCTAGGGCGCAGGGGCAGGATATCAGCAGGACGCTGCTAGCAAACATGACCGCCAGGGACAATGGTGCCCCGAAGAGGCTCCACGTTGCGAAGACTGCCGCGGCAATGCCTATCACTATGAAGGCGAAGACGCCCGATATCCGGTCCACCATCCTCTGTACGTGGGGCTTGCTTGACAGGGCCTCGCTAACCAACTCGGCCACTTGGGAAAGAAGCGTGTCCCTGCCCACCCGGGTGGCCTTGAACACCAGATGTCCTTGGAGAACCAGTCCCCCCGCCAGCACGGGCTTGCCCGGGGCCTTCTCCACCGGACCCGGCTCGCCTGTGAAGAACGCCTCGCTCACCTCAGCCCGTCCCTCTATAACGACCCCGTCGGCGGGTATCTTGTCACCCTGCCTCACCAGGACGTGGTCCCCGGGGCGGAGCCGGGATGCGGGTACCTCCCTCTGCTCCCCATTCCTTAAAACGATGGCCTTGTCCGCGGAGAGTTCCGAGAGGGCTCTGAGGAGACCCGTGGCCCGGGTCTTCATCTTCTCCTCAAGGTACCTGCCCGCCATAACGAAGGAGGGCACGACCGCCGCGGCCTCGTAGAAGGCCTCGCCCTCTACCATGCCAACGGTCACGGCCACGCTGTAAAGGTAGGCGGAGAGCATGCCCAGGCTAACGAGGGTGTCCATCCCGGCGCTCCTGTTCCTAGCAGCCCTGTACGCGCCCTTCAGGAAGTGGAGCCCCGCGGTAGCGAGCACGAGTGTTGCCACCACGAATCCTATTAGGTTCCTGTACTCCCATAGGGGGGGATTTGGCGTGAGGCGGGGGAGTATTAGGAGGTAGAGCATGAGGGCAAGCGATGGGATTATGCTTGCTAGGAAGACCCTCCTTATCTGGGCCAGTCTGCCCTCCTCTAGCCTTTCTCCTACGCGCTCCTCCTCCATTATGGCTGCATCGTAACCCCTGTTACGCAGCTTCTCAACCAGTTCCTCGGGTGTCGTGCTGCGGGGGTTGTAGTAAACCCTGACAACCCCTCGGGTACTATCAGCTACTACGTCAAAGACTCCCGTTATGCTCAGGAGTATCCTCTCGACCACGGGTTCCTCGTCGGGCCGGGTGAGGCTGGGTACCTTGAGCATTAGCTTGCCGTGCTCCACCTCGTAGCCAGTTTTCCTTATCTCTCTAAAGACTCTCCGCATGGCCTCGGGGTCATCGACCTCCAGAACCCCCTCTCCGCTGGCGAGGCTTACCTCAACCCTCCTGGCACCCGCTCTGCGGGCGGCGTTCTCTATTGTTGTAACACAGCTGGCGCAGTGCATGCCTATAATTCCTATCTTCTCCATCCTCAGGGCAGGCTTCTTCCCCGCATCCTCTCCCCGGTTGCCGGGGGACCTGTTTTCCCGCAAAACCTTCACCTTCTTAGTGACCTTCTTAGTGAAAAACTTTTTACTGGTCAAAAAATTTTTATTGTGGTAGTGCTTTTTATACTATTCGACTATAGCGCCCATTTAACAGGAGGTTGTATACCATGAGCAACACAAGCCCAAGCACCCTTGTAAAGCCCATGCCCGTTAGCCTAGAGCAGGCCAAGGCCCTGAGCGACGAGGTCAGGCTATTCATCCTGGACCTACTGAGCCACAAGCCCATGAGCATAGGGGAGATTGCGGAGGAGCTCAAGAAGAGGGGCATGTTCAAGAACATAAACACCGTCCGTTACCACATACAGGTCCTCAAGGAGGCGGGCCTCATAAGCCTCGTGGCGACCGAGGAGGTGAAGGGAGGCGTCCTAAAGTACTACGCCTCCGCCTACAAGGTCTACTCCTACCAGAAGCCCCCCGACATCGAGGAGAGGCTCCAGCCCCTCGCCCGGGCCATGGAGCCCGTGCTGGTCAGCCTCCTGAAGGACCTTATAGAGGACCAGAAGCACCGGATAGCACAAATAGCCAAGAGCCTCAAGCCCTGCACCTACTGCGTGACAAAGCACTTCGCAGAGTACGTCCTCCTGGAGGCATCACGCCTGGCAATAGCGCGTGCCCTCCAGAACACGGAGATAAGGAGGCTCCTCTACCAGATAGAACAGGAGGTAAGCGAGCTCGAGGAGAAGGAGACGGGCCACGCCAGGCACTAGCTCAGCCTCTGGCCACAGCCCGCCCTCCTGAGAGCCTCCCTCACAAGCTCCTCAAACTGCTCCTCATCCAAGACGCCAGCGAAGCCCGTGAGGGGCTGGCCGTCCACGAAGAGTATTGTCGTGGGAGTCCCCCTGACCCCCATGGAGGCGGCGAGCTCGGGCATGTCATAGACGTTGACCCGCAGGAACGCTGCCATCCCCCGCAGCCGGTCCGCCACGTAGGAGAATATGGGGGAGAACGCCGCACAGTAGGGGCAGGTGGGGCTATAGAACATTATCACAACAACCCTGCAGGACTCAAGGGCGCGTCTAACCTCCTCCGGGCTCGTGGCGTCAACCGCGCCCTCCAGGGGCAGGCTACAGCACCTCCTCCCAAGGCCTTCCTCCCTACGTTCCTCTAAGACTCCGCTCGCAATCTGGGCCGCCATGCGGCTCAGTATCCTCTGTAGCTCAGCGTCCTCGGCCATAACCCCTCACCTAATATGGGTTTCTAGAAATACCTGTGAGCCATTGGCACTATTTGATGGGGATGGGGTTTAAGAAGGTTTGCTCCAGAGGTTCCCTTGGGATAAGGTTATAAAAACTCGTGACTAGGGGGTTTGGCTTCTAGAAGCTGTGGACCACCTCCATGACCCTGGAGGCGGCCTCCTTTATGTCGGCTGCCTGGAAGACATTCCTCCCAACGACAATGCCCTTGCCCCCCGCCCTCATAACGCTCTTCACAACCTCTAGGAACTCCTCCAGCGTATCAGCCTTCTCCCCCCCACTCATGAGCACGGGGACTCCAGCAGCGGCCCTGACCACCCTGCGGAAGCTCTCCTCGCTCCCCGTGTAGTAGGTCTTTATCAAATCCGCCCCAGTCTCAGCAGCGAGCCTCGCTCCATACTCGACGATGGGGGTGTCATACATGTTCTCTATAGCGGGTCCCCGGGGGTAGGCCAGCTGCATGACGGGGAGGCCGTACCTCTCCGCCTCCCTCCTAACCTCAAGCCAGTACCTGACCATGAGGTCCTCATGCTGGCTCCCCCAGTAAACCGTCGCTGCCACTGCATCGGCATCAAGGGCGAGGGCCTCCTCAACCCCCGCTATGGGGGACTGGAGCAGCTGGCCGTCCCGGGGGCGTAGCTTGTTCTTCCCCGTGAGCTTGAGTATGAGGGGCACCCTGCCCGCCCAGAGCTCGTGGGTAAGCCTCGCCACGCCGGGGGTCGTCATGATGGCGTCGACGCCCGCTTCCACGACCTTCTCCAGCACGCGCCGGGGGTCCACCCTGTCCTCAGGAAACACGCGGGGGCCATGCTCTATCCCGTGGTCAAACGCGAAGACCACGGCCTTGCCATCACGTAGTATGCGGGAAAGCCTGGTGTTCTTACCTATGAGGTTCGCGGGGAGACCCAAACCCAACACCCCTACACATACTCTATTAACCACAGGGAACGGAGGCGTTTTCATAGGGTTTTCCAAAAAGGGGTTAAATTACCCATCCCTAGAAACGTCGGAGGACGGAGCTGTTTTCCCTACAGTGTCCTCCGGGGGATATAGCACGAGCCCGATGGCGCCCATAAGGGGAGCGTCGTGACCGAAGGTAGCTGGCCGGAGGGGCGGTGGTTTACGGTATAGCGAGTAGTCCTCGAGAAGGCTAACAACGTCGGGCAGTATCAGGTCCTGGTTCTCCAGGAACACGCTCCCGCCCATGAATATGACCTCAGGGTCGTAGGCCGCTATCACCCCCGCCAGGCCCGCCGCGTGGTACCTGTTGGTCCTCCTAACAACTGAGAGAGCGAACTTGTCCCCCTCCCGGGCGAGCTTGTATAGGAGGGGCGGGTCCAGCGAGCCTCTCCTGGCCAGCTCAAGAGCTGGCGTCATGGGCCCCCTCCATCCCGCCGCGTGTAGCGTGGCCAGACGGGGGAGTGCGCTCCCTGAGGCAAGGGCCTCCCAGTGTCCCCTGCCCCCGCAGCCGCATCTCAGGTTAGAGTCAACCTCAACCACCAGGTGGCCCACTTCGTGGGCGTTTCCCCGCCGGCCCTCTATAAGCCTGTTTGATACTATGAAACCTCCTCCAATACCACTACTAATGGTAATGTAGGCTAGATCAGTGTACCTCCCGCCCTCTCCCAGGACCTTCTCGCCCCACACCGCAGCGACGCAATCATTGGCTATTCTCACTCTGGTTCGGAAGCGCTTCTCCAGGGGGTCCCTCATGGGGAAGGGGCGGAGGGGGTTGTTGGGCGTACCAACGATCTCCCCCCTCGCCAGGTCCAGGGGCCCTATGCTCGAAACCCCCACGCCCTCCAAGTCGCCTGTGAATCCCCTCTCTTGGAACAGGCTCTCCGCAAGCTCTACAATCCTCCTCGCGACCGCCATCCTATCCCCGCTTCTTGGCGTGGGGGCCATTTTCTTGGCAACCAGGCGAGCCTCATCAATACTATAAAGGCCAACCCTCAGCCTGCTAGCCCCCACGTCAACGCCCAGCACCCAGCCCAAGGGTGGTCAGCCCCCTCCTCCACCCAACATGTCCTTTTCCTGTAGGAGCTTCTCCACCTCGCTCCAGTGGGGGGCCTCATGGGAGCCTAGGCGTGTGACCTTGATTGCCGAGGCCGCGCTCGCGAATGTCAGCGCCTTCTCGAGCTCAAGGCCCTTGAGGAGACCCGCTATTAGAGCTGACGCGAAGACGTCTCCCGCGCCGGTCGTGTCCACGACTTCGCCTAGGCTGAAGGCAGGCGTCTCTATAACCCTCTCTCCTGTATGGGTTAGGGAGCCCCTTGGGCCTAGCTTGACCACTACTATCCCGGGGGTCTTCTCCTTGAGGAGCTCGGCCGCCCTACGGGGGTCCTCCTCGCCCGTGAGCCTCTCCGCCTCCCTCCGGTTCACGAGGAGCAGGTCGGTCATCCGTATAATCCTGGTGAGTGCATCTAGGCCCAGCTTCGCCAGGGAGCGCCCGGGGTCCCAGCTCACGTAGACGCCTGCCCGCTTAGCCATTCCCATAACGGCCTCTGTGGTGTCGAGCCTAAGGCTAGCTATGTGGACGAACTTGGTGCTCGACACAAGGTACTCGTCCAGCTCGTTGGGCAGAAGCTCCTCCGAGGCCCCCTTGAAACTGTATATGGTTATGTTCCCCTCCCGGTTCCGCGCTACTATGGAGAACCCCGTCCGGCCCGTGAGGGAGACCCTAAGCCCAGTTATATCGACACCCTCCCTCATAAGGTCCTCCACGGCCACCCTCCCAAAGCCATCCAGGCCAATCTTCGCCACAATGCTGGAACGCAGGCCCAGCCTCCTCGCCGCTATGGCGGCGTTGGCCGCCGAGCCCCCCACGCCACGCTTCTCGTCAAGAATCTTGGCCTCCTCATCCGGCCCGGGTATCTCGTCCACCAAGAGCCTAATATCTACGAGTATATGACCCACCGTTACCAGGTCAAGCCCCCTCTCCATACCGTACCACTCATGCTCAAGGGCCTTCTAGACGCGGGCAGTGCAGTTGGCTCGAGGGTAAAGTGATTGCCAAAGGCCCTGTTATAGGTAGCTCCAGACCCTGGCTCCCTTGTAGTTGAAGACAATGCTCTTGTAGGCAGTCACGTACTCTATGCTGTATCCTATGCCCTCCACGTTCAGGCCCGACGCCTTGCGACCACCGAAGGGATAGTAGCCAACGCCGTGTCGGGGCAGGTCGTTCACGTAGACGGCACCCACCTCCAGGAGTCTTATGGCCTTCCTTATCTTGTTAACATCCTTGCCGAACACCGCTGCGTCGAGGCCATACCTCCTCCCATTGGCCAGCTCTATGGCCTCGTCGAGGCTATCGACGGGCGTTATCACGGCTATGGCCGCGAATATCTCCTCCCGGTAGACCTCTAGCTGCCTTAGCACGTTCTTGTCAAGGACCTCCACGAGGGTGGGCATTATATAGTTCTCCCCAAGCTTCTCCCCACCGTAGAGTATCTTCCCTCCCTTCTCCCTAGCCTCGACCGCAGCCCTGACCACGAGGTCAGCTGTCTCCCGGTCGATCACGGGGCCCATGGAGACCCCCTCCTCACGGGGGTCGCCCACGCGTACCTGTGAAAGCTTCTCTACCAGTTTTTGCTTGAACTCCTCGTATACTGGCCTCTCCACCAACACTAGCTTGATGGCATCGCACCTCTGCCCACTATAGGCGGTGATACCCTGTGCGACCTTTTCAGCGGCCTGGTCGAGGTCTGCGTCGCTGAGAACTATAGCGGGGTCGCCGCCGCCGAGCTCCATGACGAACTGTTTTATCCCCGCGGCTCTCAGGACCTTTTCCCCTGTAGATGTGCTTCCAGTGAGGCTTATGACGCTCACCCTAGGGTCTGAGACCATGCGCTCAGTCTCCCTGCCGGGGAGGGGGAGGAGGGCAAGTGAGTCCCCCGGCACACCTGCTTCGAGGGCGAGCTTCACGAAGGCGAAGATGGGTAGGGGGTCGCTGCTAGGGGGCTTTATGGCGACCGCGTTGCCTGGGAGGAAGCTGTAGGCGAACTTGTTAACGGTGTCGAACAGGGGGTAGTTGAAGGGTACTATGCTTAAGACGACCCCGTAGGGCTCCCTTCTCACAAGTCCCTCCGTCTCAAGGGTATGCTCGTCCCAGTCACCGGGAATGTAGTCGCCTACAATCTTCCTTAGGTCAAGCGGGGTCTTCCTGAGCCTATCAATGCTAGCATGGACCTCCCCATACGCGGCCTTTCTAGGCTTCCCCGCGTTGACGACTAGCATCTCAGCAAGCTCGTCAGCATGCTCCTCGAGCAGACCAGCGAGCCTGTAGAGGATGCTTATCCTCCTCTCACCAGGCAAGTTACGAGCAGCCCACCTGCCCTTCTTGTAGAGGGTTTCGAGGGCCTCCTCCACATCGCTCGCTCCTGGGACAAATAGTCTTGCTATCACGCTGTTATCTATCGGGGACTTCACATCTCTTATACGGTCGCCCTCCCTCCACTCTCCTGCGGAGAAGAACTTGAACACTGGGAGCCCGTCCTGTTCAGCAAAAATACCCTCCACGGACTTGCCCAGCTCCAGAGCGACAGGACCACTAATCCTAACCCTTTCACGATGCTCTTGGCTGGAATTCATTTTGACTATCCACCCCTAAGACCTGTGGATATACATCATTGTTATAATGTTATATTTTTATAAAAACTTTTCATATTATAAAAACTAGAAAAATTATAAAGAGGGCAAATCGGAAAAACACACCATCCCCAATATCAGTGAAAGAAGTTACGAAACCTCCCAAACACCTATTCGACATCACTCCCCCCAAGCTGGTGAACGCAGAATCTTGAGAGAAAGCTATGACAAAACCAAAAGCTCCAACAGCCTCACAGGCCAAGATCTGATCATACAATTACTCGGAAAGATTAGGCGGCGTCCTCCCCGCCAGCCTCGTCCAAACCCTGTAGTACTCCTCCGCTACCCTTTCTAGCCTATCAAGGAAATCGCCGGGTACGAGCCCCGGGTGCTCCTCATTCACGCGGTCCAGTGCAACAAGTAGCTCAAAGACGAGGAGCACCCCCTTTGCGCCCTTCTCCGCCAGTTCCTTCTCGGTTATGCTTACCGCCTTTTGCATGAGCCTCTCCCAGGAAAGGTCCCCGCTTTTAATTATAGCTGCGATGTCCTCGAGGTCCCTCTCCCTCCCCGTTATTGACTTCAGGAGTATCACTGACTCGTTGGAGAAGAGCATCACCTCCATATTCCCGAATACTCCTAGAAGCTGGGCGTCCTGCTTAAACTCGGGGTATAAAGGGAGTCTAATGAACTTCCCCACATCCACGTCAACATACTCGTCCGTGACAATGTTCCTGAAACGCAGCCCGCTCTCATGAACGAAGCCAAGCCTCTCCAGAGCACTGATGAGAGCCTCGTAGGAGCCCTGGTCCTCCACGGTTATATCAATGTCAACGGTCGAGGACTTAATGTCGCGGAGAGTAAGAGCAGCTCCTCCTAAAACATATACTTTTATACGTTGATTTAGTGTGGCTCCAATATTCTCCAGAAGACTGAAAATTTCTCCTCTACTTCTTTTTTTGTAGGGAGACAATCCCATATAGCTTGACCTCTATTAATCCCTTAATCTCGGTTGGAACTTCAACTTCTCTATCTACGTAAATTATAGGCTTTACTGCTCTAACTTTTTCATCACCCCACCATATTTTCGTTTTAACCCCTTTTTTCCTAAGAGATTCGACGGTTCTTTCTAATAGAGCTTCTAGTAATAATTCAAGCAGTTTAGCCCCGAGTCCAGTTAAATGATAATATGTAGCACCATTGTAGTCAACCTTTCTTACAAATCCATACTCAACCAAACAGTTCAATTCATCCTTAAGAGCCGAAGCGTCGTAACCACGATTAGCAAGTTCACTAGGCGTCTTTGCGATAACAAGGTCGTTGAGAAGCCTCGCCAATCTCGCTATATTACACTCCACCTCTATTCACCCCTTTAACACTTGCTGGTTCTTACTGTAAATTTTTCCTAATAATTTACTCCAATCAATAAAGCATTAACATAAGGTTTTTCACTTTTCGTCCCATCGCTCCCTTATCGTATCGGGTAAACTATATCTAGCCTCCTGGGTAAAGGGGCTTTCCCCAGAAGGTGACGTAGTAGCCTCCATCGCAGCTTGCAACCCAGCGGCCGAGTGGTGCCCACATGACCTTGTAGTCGCAGATTAGTATGCCGTTACTGACGCCCTTCTTTCTGCTCTCTTCCAGCATTTTTTCCAACAATTCATTGGACATGCTAGACTTTTCAATGGCCACGTCTAGGGGCATTACACTACCGTCAATAAGTCCCCTTTCCTGGAGGATTCTTTTACGGACCTCCTCATCATCCAGCCAAGGTGCCCATGTAAGCAGGATCGAAAGTGCAAGGAGACCTAATACTATCACCTTCTTCGTAACACCCAACCTAGGGAAACCATTAATGAGTATAGAAAACTCATATAAATTCCTAAGAGGATTCCTGTCTCAGACTGCGTCAACTTCTTATGTGATTCACTAGCTTTGCCGGTCGGCGTACAGCCAGCACGAGACCCTCCGGCTACCGAGGGTTAGGAGGGGCGGCGTCTCTTCGCACTTGTCGAATCTCTTTGGGCAGCGGGGGGCGAACTTGCATCCCTTGGACAGCTCGTCATAATCTTGGTCTCCATTCTCCAGGCCCATCCTATGCTCCCATTTCTTGTCAAGTTGGGGCACAGAGTCCAGGAGGAGCCTTGTGTAGGGGTGCTTGGGCCTCATTAGCACCTCGTCCACGTGGCCCGATTCCATCACGCTGCCCCGGTAAAGCACGACAACGGTGTCGCTGATGTAGTAGGCGAGAGAGAGGTCATGGCCTATCAGTATTATTGTCATCCTTTCCTCGTCACGGAGCTCGGCGAGTATGTTGAGGAGGTCCACCCTGGTAGACGCGTCGAGCATGGATACGGGCTCGTCTGCAACTAGGAGCCGGGGCCTGGCTAGGAGGGCCCTCGCGATGGAGAGCCTCTGTAGCTGGCCTCCGCTGAGCTCATGGGGGTACTTGCCCATAACGTTCTGGGGGTTGAGGCCCACCCTCTCCATAGCCTCTCTTATAACATTGTCTTCATCGAAATTCTTCTTCCCGTCGGCTAGGCTCCTGAGCGCCTGCTTCAGGTGGTGCTCTACCCTGTGTATGGGGTTGAAGCTGGAGTAGGGGTCCTGGAATATGCCCTGAACCTCCTGGTAGTACTCTAGGACCTCCCTCCCCTGTAGCCTCCAAACGTCCTTTCCCCTATAGATTATGGACCCTTGGGTGGGCTTGAGGAACCTGAGTATCATCCGGGCTATGGTTGACTTCCCGCTCCCCGACTCTCCGAGAAGCGATAGTATCTCCCCCTCCCTCAGAGCGAAGGACACTTTGTCCACAGCAACCACAGGCTTGCCAGTCAAACCGGTCTTGAACACCTTTGTAACCCCCCTCAACTCCAGGATGTTAGCACACAAGTTCCACACCCCACGCGTCATGACATTTTACGGCATGTTATCACTCGTACAGGAGGCATGCCACTCTTCGCCCATCCTTAGAAACCATGCGAGGCTCCCGAGAGGAGCACTCGTCCAGGGAACGGGAGCACCGGGGGTGGAAGGCACATCCCGAGGGAGGGTTCCGAAGGCTTGGAGGGTTCCCGGGGATGCCCTTGAGCTTCTGCATTTTGTAGTGGATGCCTATCTTGGGTATGGAACTTATCAGCGCCTGGGCATACGGGTGTAGGGGGTCTCGTATAACCTTCTCAGCTGGCCCGTGCTCAACTATCCTCCCAGCGTACATGATGGCGAGTGTGTCGCTCACCTGGTAGACGCTGGCTATGTCATGCGTTATTATCATGATGGACCTCACTATGCCACTGTCCTTGAAGTCCCGGAGCATCTCCAGCACTGCCCTCTGGGTCGTGACGTCGAGGGCACTGGTGACCTCATCCGCTATGAGGACCTCGGGGTCAAGGAGCGTCGATATGACTATAACGGTCCTCTGCTTCATCCCCCCACTCAGCTCCACCGGGTACATGTCAAGGACCCTCTCGGGCAGGTTGACGCGCCTCAGCCTCCTACGAGCCTTAGCGAGGACGTCGTCGCCGAGACCGCGGGCCAGGTCCTTTATTATCTTGTATACTTTCCTTGTGGGGCTCAGAGAGTCCATGGCGTACTGGGGTATTATGGAGATGTGCCTGTACCTCACCCTGGTCAGCCCACTCGTGTCACTGGGGGCCACTATCCTCTCGCCTCGGAAGAGCACCTCGCCCTCCACTATCCTGAGCGGGGGTTTGGGCAGTATTATGGAGGAGGCGAGGGTGCTCTTCCCCGAGCCGCTTTCCCCCACAATGCCCAGTATCTCCTCGCCCAGCTGGAGGTCTACGCCGTTGACCGCCTTCACATATCCCGTCAGTGTCCTGTAGTAGGCCCTGAGACCCCTCACTTCTAAGAGCATCCTACTCGAGCCTCCTCAGCCTGGGGTTAAGCACCTCGTCCATGCCCGTGTTAATGGTGTATAGCGAGGCCAGGAGGAGGGCGATAATGAGCCCCGGGGGTATGGCCCACCACCACATGCCCAGTTGTATGGCGTTCCACAGGACCGCCTGCTGTAGTATGAGGCCCAGGGATATGCCCTTGGTGGGCCCCAGTCCCAGGAAGTCGAGCCCAACAGCGTATAGTATGGCGCCGCCGAACTGGAGTATGAAGACCATGATGGCGTAGGAGAACATGTTGGGGAGTATCTCCCCCACCATGATTCTTAGCCCCGAGGCGCCCGACATCCTGGCTACGAGCACGAACTCCCGGTTCTTGAGCGAGAGGGTCTGAGCCCTCACGGCCCTGGCGGTCCAGGGCCATGAGGTCAGGCCTATTATGAGGCTCTCTATCATTATGCCCCTGTACTCGATGTATGCCGCTATAACGATGAGCAGGGCGAGGGTGGGTATGACAAGGAAGATGTTGGTCAGCATCATTAGGAACTCGTCCACAAGCCCACCCATGTAACCGGCAGCGAGGCCAATCAGTATGCCGATGACGGTCGCGATCAGCCCCCCGAGGAAGCCGATGAGGAGACTGCTCCTAAGCCCATAGACTGTCTGCGCGTAGACGTCGTAGGTGAAAGTATTGGTACCGAGGGGGTGTTCGAGGCTTGGCGGTCTCCCGGCCTCGCCTGTCGGCTCCAGGGGGCCATAGGGGGTGAACAGTGGGCCGACTATGGCTAGGGCAAGTATGGCGGCGAATAGGGCTAGGCCTGCCTTTACCTTCCTGTTTCTCCTGATATGGTGGAGGAACTCCTTGGTTCTGCTGACGGTGTGTTGTTCCACTAGGCCTCACCCGCGTAGGCGCTCCTAATACGGGGGTCTATGGCAGCGTATATCAGGTCTATGACGAAGTTGGCGACGAGCACCATTACGACTATTACGAGGAAGGCTCCCTGCATGAGGAAGTAGTCCTGGTTCTGTATGGCCTGTAGCATGAGGAAGCCCAGACCAGGGTAGGAGAAGACAATCTCAGTTGTTATGGCCCCGGCCACCGCAAGGCCTATCTGGAGGGCCAGCCCGGTTATCTGGGGGAGCATGGCGTTCCTGAAAGCGTAGGAGAGTATGAGCCTCCTCCCCGCTCCAAGGGCCTCCATGTAGCGGGAGTAGTTTGACTCCAGCTCGTATATGATTAGGTTCCTCATCCCAATGGCCCAGCCCCCTAGCATTACGAGGAGGAGGGAGAGAAAGGGGAGTGTCCAGTGCTTGATGAAGTCGATGATAAACGCTGTTGAGAGGCTGGGCACCATGCCCGGGGAGTAAGCGCCTGATGAGGGGAAGAGGGGGAACACCACGGTGAGGAGCCATGCGAGTACTATGGCCATCCAGAAGTAGGGCGATGAGGTTAGGAAGTAGAAGAGGGGCATGAGGAGGTTGTCAAGCCTCCTACTCGTGGCCGCCACAGCCCCCAGCCAGTTGCCAATAATCCAGCTCACCACAACCGCTGGAACAATTAGGACGAGGTCATACGGCAGGGCTTGCAGTACAATGTCCTCAACCTTCTGAGGGTACATGTAGATGCTCACACCAAGGTCCCCGTTGAAGAGGGCCCTCCAGAAGTCGAGATACTGCTCCCACAGGGGCCTGTCGAAGCCGAAGGACCTCATGAAATAGCTGTACACGACCTCGCTGGACTCGGGGAGGGTTGCGAAGCGTGAGAGGAGGACACCTATGGGGTCACCGGGCATGAGCCTGGGGATTGCCCAGTTTAGCGTTACCGCAACGAAGAACGTGAGGAGGTAGATACCAGTCTTTCTCACGATATATGATAACAGCCCCATAGCAACCTCCCTGGTTTGGCTTACGTTGCGCCAAGTACATCCTCATACCATTGGATTGTGTGAGCAGTGAGTGACCTGCACCTCTATGGAGAGAATAGAAGGGGGCTAGGGAAAAAACCTTGGCTTAGTTTAATGCGTTTATGTCAATAGCCTATTTCTTCCTGACCGCCAGTCCCACGGCAAGAGCTATGATGATAACCACTATAGCGATGCCCGCCATCAACGCCGTGCTTGGCCCCTTCTCCACGGTAACCGTCGTTACCTGGGTCACGGGCTTCTCCACAGTGGTCGTGAGCACTTGGGTGCTGGTCTGGGTTATGACGCTTGTTGTAACTGTGCCTCCCTTAGTGGTTGTTATCGTCTTTGTCTCTACAACCTCCTTGGTCACGGTCGTGGTCACGGGCTTCTCGACGGTGGTTGTTGTGGGTCTAGGCGTCTCCTTGGCCACTGGCTTGAGGTTAAGGAGTGTGAGTATGCCGCCGAGCTGCCAGTTGCCAGGCCATGTTACGGGGACGCCATAGGGGTTGTCCTCGCTGGGCCAGCCTGTCCAGTGGAGGGTGTTTGCCTGGAACCAGAACCCGTTGTACCATAGTGGTATGTAGGGGAGGTCGTCTAGGAATATGCTCTGTATCTCACGGTATAGTTGCCTCAGGGTTGACTCGTCGTCCATGGGCGTGCTCTCAACCTCTTGGAGGAGCTGTTGTATCCTTTCGTTGAAATACCTGCCGAAGTTGCCGTTCCAGCTGTTCTCGCCCACTGGCGGGGCCTCGGGGAGGAAGAGCCAGTTATACATGGTCCAGGGTGTTGGCGAGACGAAGCTGTTGAAGTTGTTTATCGCCATGTCGAAGTAGCCCTTGGTCACATCGTCCCAATACTTGGAAAAGTCGGGGAACTTGGCCTCCACGTTCAGGCCCACCGCCTGGAGGTTCTCGGCTATTATCCTTATGCTCTCCATCCAGTCGGTCCAGCCGAAGGGCACTATTATTGTTAGCTTAAGCCTCATACCATCGGGCGTCTCCCTGAAGCCGTCGCCGTCGACGTCTCTGAAGCCAAGCTGGTCGAGTATCTGCCGGGCTTTGTCGGGGTCGTAGGTGAAGCCCTTCTGCTCTACAAGGTCGGCGGCGTAGAACTTCTGCCAGCTGGGTATGGGCAGGAAGCCCACCGCGTTTGACTTCAGCACGGTGCCCTCGTAGACCCTGTTGACTATCTCGTCAACGTTTATCGCGTAGGCGATGGCCTTCCTGAACTCGCTCATGTTGAGAGGGTACTTCTGGTTGTTTAGGAAAAGGAGTGCCACGTTGGCTGAGAGGTGGTAGGGCTTTTCCTTGTACCATGTCTTGAGGAAGCTGTACTCCTTCACCAGCTGGGGTACGCCGGGGAGGAAGAAGTTGCTCCAGTCAAGGTCGCCCCTAACGATCATGGCGAGGGCCACGTTGTTGCTCGCAACCCTTAGGTACACTTTGTACTTGGGCCCGGGGGTGCCGAAGACGCTCTTACCCCACCAGTCCTCGTTGAACTCGTAGACTATCTGGTTTTGGTCGTAGGACTTGACCTTGTACATGCCGCTTCCAATGGGGTTCTCGTTGGCTATCTCCAGGGGGTTGTCAATGTTCTCCCAAATGTGCTTGGGTATGATGTAGATGGTGTAGAGGAAGTACGACCACTCGGGGTAGTTGGGGTTGCTGAACACGAACCTGAGCGTCTTGCTATCAACCACGTCTATCCGCTCCAGCCTGTCCCAGATGCCCGAGTAATATATTCCGCTATGCTGCTTGGCGTACTCGAAAGTGAACTTCACGTCCTCCGCGGTGAGGGGCAGGCCGTCCTGCCACACCAGGCCGTCCCTCAGCACTATCTCGAAAGTCCTGTCATCGAGCCATTTGCCCTCCACTGCAAGCCAGGGTATATAGGTGTTGTTGAGCGGGTTGTAGAGGAAGAGGGGCTCGTAGACGAGGCCAACGATGCCGGTGGTGGCCGCCCAGGGGACTAGGGGGTTGAAGTTGCTGGGGGGAGCCCAAAGACCTCCGCCTACGTATATGGTCTCTTCCCGGGGGAGCTCCTGGGCAACAGCTGTGGCGGATGAGAACGCTATGGTTAATAACAGGAACAGTATTGGTAACAGTGTTGCCCCCTTTTCCCTACATCGTGCTGGTATTTTCATGTGTTACCCCTCAGTCTTTTTCTATAATATAAGGTTTCTAAGTTTTGATAGATTATATGAACGCGGTTTTTTATAAAAATATCGATTTTTTATAAAAATCACATAGATTTATATTCTGGACACAGTTATAAATAATCCACAAAAATATAATTACCCAAACAAGTCCACAATAGACCCAGGTAAACACACTCATAATTCAAGGAAATAATGTCTCCACATCTCAGGAGGGCGCCCGGCCACGCCGGGCAACCCCCAAGGGGGCAAACAACTTTGGAGGGGAACCTGCAATAATGTTTAAGGAAGGCTTCCTCTGGGGCGCCTCTAGCTCCTCCTTCCAGTTCGATATGGGTGACAGGCACCGCAGGTACATAGACCCCCACAGTGACTGGTGGCACTGGGTTAGAGACCTCGGCAACATAAGCAGGGGACTGGTGAGCGGGGATCTCCCTGAAGATGGGATCAACTATGCCGAGCTCTATCCCCATGACCACGAGCTTGCGAGGAGCCTGGGCCTCAACACCTACCGCGTACAGGCCGAGTGGAGCCGCATATTCCCCTGCCCCACCAGGAGGGTAGAGGTTGACTTCGAGGAGGATGGAAGCGGCCTTATAAAACGCGTCAGGATAACAAAGGAGACCCTCCGGGAGCTCGACGCCATAGCGAATCACCGCGAAGTGCACCGGCTCAGGGAGGTCATAGGGGACCTTAGGGACAAGGGTTTCAAGGTTATCCTCAACCTGATACACTTCACCCTCCCCGACTGGCTCCACGACCCCTTCAGGGCCCGGGAAACGGGCCTGCAGGAGGGGCCTAGGGGCATCGTGGACAGGGACTTCATCATAGAGTTCACAAAGTTCGCCGCCTACGTCGCGTGGAAGCTGGGAGACCTCGTTGACATGTGGAGCATCTATAACGAGCCCCTGGTAATGGTGGAGCTGGGCTACATGGCTCCCTTCCTAGGCTTCCCTCCGGGGGTTAGGGACACCCGGGCAGCTGCCGAGGGCCTCCGGAACCTGATAGTGGCCTACGCTAGGGCCTACGACGCTATCAAGGAGTGGGACACCCAGCGCTCGGGAGACTGGGGTCCTGAGGCAGCGAGCGTTGGGATAATACACAACATCATACCCGCCTATCCCCTGGACAGGGAGAGGGACCACGATGCTGCCCGTTCTTATGACTATTTCCACAACCACCTCATACTAGACGCTTGGTCCCAGGGCCTTTACGACCACCACCTTGACGGAAACCCCGCCAGGGTCACCCACCTCTCGGGGAGGATGGATTGGCTCGGGGTAAACTACTACACTCGGATAGTTGTTAGGAGGAGTGATGCGTCCCCCGAGGGCATCCCGGTGCTCAGGTTCGAGGGGCTTGAGGGCTACGGGTACGCCTGCATCCCCAACGGCATATCGCGCTCGGGGAGGCCCTGCAGCGATTTTGGGTGGGAGGTGTTCCCCGAGGGCCTGTACAGGTCCCTCTCCATGGTCTCCCGCTATGGGCTCCCAATAATCGTGACCGAAAACGGTATAGCGGATGCCAGAGACATATATAGGCCCCGGTACCTAGTATCCCACATAAGAGCAATAGAGCGGGCCGCTGAAAATGGCGTAGCGAGCGTGGAGGGCTACCTCCACTGGGCCCTCACCGACAACTACGAGTGGGCCCGGGGCTTCAGGCTGAAGTTCGGCCTCTACGAGGTGGACCTTGTGACCAAGGAGAGGATGCCCCGTCCCAGTGCCCGCATATTCGCCCGTATTGTGCGGGAGAATGGGGTTCCCAAGGACCTCTACGACCTATCCATACTGGACAAGGGGGTGACCCAGGGTGAAGACGATAGCGGTTGACGAGAGCACTTGGAACAAGCTCAGGGTCCTGAGGGAGAAGCTACAGGTGAGGTCCTACGACGAGCTGATACAGCTGTTGATCGATAACTGGAAGAACAGCGCCCTGGACAAGGTTCTCGAGGACCTGGAGGTCCCCGACGACATAGTGCACCAGATGGAGAAGATTGTCAAAACAAAGGAGGAAAAGGGATAGCAATTGTCAACCCGGATAGAGGACAGGGTCCTCCTGGACACCGAGCTGGCCCTCTGGCTCCTAGCCAAGAGCAGGAGGAGCCTGCTCAAGCTCCTCCTCAGCCAGACCGAGGCCTACCTGAGCGCCCTCAGCCTCTACAGAATAGCCTCTGCTATGAACGTCGTAGGCCTGGGCTCTCCCCAGAAGCTCTTCGGGTTGTTTGAGAAGATCTTCCACATAGTCTACCCCGACAGGGAGATACTCTCGACAGCCGCCAAGATAAACGCGGACCTTCTACAAAAGGGCGAGAAGAGAGAGGAGCACGAGATAATCCTGGCCTCATCCGCTATAAAGACCAGGGCCTCCTTACTCACGATGTCCCCCAGGGTCTATGATGTTTACAAGGTCTATGGCCTGAGTGTCCAGGACTTTGACAAGGCCGTTGAGAAGTACAAGATGAGCCTCCGTAGAAAGATACCAAGTATAGCATAGCAAAGATCTATACTTTTATACCCTATTCCCGTGTTGTTCCAAGCAAATATTGTAGTTGCATTATTTGAATGGTCCGAGAGGCCTATTTTCACCGATTTTTGGACACAGTCCTCGCAAATACTTACGTACACTTTGAATCACTGGGCGCATGTAGAGCCCGCTTTGGGCCTCTAAGGATCTTGTAATAAAAACCCGATTTGAAGGGGACCTTAGAAAAATTAGCAAGTCCCCATAACAACACAACTATCAGCTTCGCTTATCTTGCCTGTCCGATGTATTTTCTTTCGCCGCTTGAGTCTGCTGTGTTGGCATATGTGTTGAGACCAGCTCGCTGGCCCTCCTCACTATGGGGGTGTCGAGGGGCTTCTCGGGAATCAGGCCCTGGGGCCTGAACATTAGTATGAGTATTATTATCACTCCCATCAGCACGTACTTGAGGTAGGTGACCGCGTTTAGGAAGCCCTGGGGCAGGGGGATGCCCAGGGCGTTGAGGACGCTGGCGTTGAGCAGCTGGTCTATGAGCACTATCACCCCGGTGCCCAGCACCACGCCCTTGTTGTTGGCGGGGCCGCCGAGCATCACCATGGCTATCACGAGGAAGGTGGGCAGGGGAATGAAGTCGGCGGCGAACACCCCACCGACGTGGAAGGCGTAGAGCACCCCCGCCAGCGCCGCCAGGGCGCTTCCCACGGCCATAGCCTGCGCCTTGACCCGGGCGATGTTCTTCCCATAGACCTCCGCGGCGAGCTCGTCGTCCCTCACGCTCTTGAGCGCCCTTCCCCAGGGGCTGTTGGTCATCCTCTGCACGGTGAAGTAGACGCCCCCCGCTATGACCCACACCAGCGCCGTGTAGGCGTACTTGCCCGCGTCGCCCATCCAGGCGAAGGGTGTGGGGATGCCGCTGAGCCCATCATAGCCGCAGACGGGCCAGTACTCGGTGTAGGCGGCTATCCTGACAATCTCGCCCAGGGCTAGGAGGCTTATGGCGAGGAAGTCTCCCCTGAGCCTCAGCGTGGGGTAGCTGGATATGACGCCTACCACCGCCCCCACTATGAGGGCGACCACTAGGCTTAGCATGAACACGCCGATGTCCACTAGGACGCTCGTCTTTGCAACCTCGGTCATCGCAGTGTATGCGGGTCCAGCGCAGTAGACGGGCTTACCCGGCTCGCCCTCGGCGAACCCCGCCACCGTCACCGCTATCCAGGCGCTCATGCTTCCCGCAAGGTACGCTCCAATGCTGTAGAAGAGCACCTTGCCGAAGTTCGGCAGGCCCGCGAACCCGTACTCTATGTTGAAGCTGAGGGCGAGTATGAGGTATATCCCGTAGAAGGTGAGGACGTTGAGGACGAACCCCGCTACCTCGGCCATTTCATGCCACCCCCTCTATGCTCTTGTCCTGAGGCTCAGGCTCTGCAGTCGAATCACTCCCTCGGGCCTCCAGAGGAGCACCGCCACGAGCACCACCAGGGCGATGGCGGGCTGGTAGCTGGTGCTCAGCCCCACGGTCTGGTTGGCTATGAACATGGTCACGTTACCAATGATGCCCAGGAGTATACCCGATATTATCGTGCCGTAGAAGGTGAACCCGCCCATGATGGCGGCGGCGAATATCCATAGCAGGAAGAACCACCCCGTCTCGGGGTTCGCGGGTGTGTAGTAGGCGTAGATGTACCCCGCTATCCCGGCCAGAGCGCCCCCGATGAACCACGTGACCCTCCTTATCAGGAAGATGTTGATACCCGTAATCCTCGCGAGGGTTGGGTTGCTCGCCGTAGCCCTCATGGCCTTGCCCAGCTTCGTGCGAGTGAAGAGGAGGTGGAGCAACACGGTGGCCGCCACTCCGACGGCAGGGGCCAGCAGGTGCACGTACGTCACAGGAACTATGCCGCCTATCTGATAAATGGCCTTGGGGAAGACGGGGAGCCTTATCTTGAGGAACTCCGTGGCAACGCTCGCGGCGAAGGCCAGGAGGGAGTACCTTAGAATCAGCCCACTCCCAATACTAGCTACCAGGAAATGCAGGGGCGTGCTCCCCCGCCTCCACAGGGGCTTGAACACCAGCTCATCGTTCACAACAGCGAGTATGCCGGGGATGACCAGAGCAGCCACGGCGCCGCCTATCATGCCGAACTCCAGCGTCACGGCGAAGACGTAGGCCGCGTAGGCCCCGTAGGTCACGTACTCAGCGTGGGCGAAGTTAGCAACCTGAGTGACCCTGTATACTATAGTCAGCCCCACCGCCATGAGGGCGAAGAGGCTCCCCATTAGGATGCCATCCAGTATGGCCCTTATGATTCCCGCAATGTACCATGGGAGCTCCACGGTGGACACCTCACGCGCCAGCGTGCTTGACTCCCAGGAAGAGCTCCTGGAGATCCTCCCTCTCAAGGATGTCCCTTCCCTTACCCTCTGCAACCACCCTGCCACCCGCGAGCACGTAGGCCCGGTCGCTCATCTCGAGCGCCCTCTTCGCGTGCTGCTCCACGAGGAGCATGGGTATCTTGGCCTCGTCCCTTATCTTGAGCAACACTCTCAGGAGCTCCATGGCAATCTTGGGCGCCAGGCCCGCCGTGGGCTCGTCGAGGAACATGAGCTTGGGCTCGCTCATGAGCGCCCGGGCCATGGCGAGCATCTGCCTCTGCCCCCCGCTGAGGCTCCCCGCGAGCCGGTCCCTGAACCTCTCCAGGTCGGGGAATATGCTGAAGACTAGCTCGAGCCTCTCCTTGAACTTCCCGGGGTCGTCGAGCAGGTAGGCCCCCATCTCCAGGTTCTCCATCACCGTGAGGTCGGGGAAGATGTTGTCAGTCTGCGGCACGAAGCTCATCCCCTCCCGCGTCTTCTGCTCGGGGGGAAGCGCCGTAACGTCCCTTCCCAGGAAAATTACCTTCCCGCTGAATAGCCTGGCGACCCCGTATATGGTCTTTATAAGGGTGCTCTTCCCACTCCCATTGGGGCCCACGAGGGCGACAATCTCCCCATCGCCCAACGTGATGGTAACCCCGTGTATGACCACGCTGTCCCGGTAGCCACCCACGATGTCCCTGGCCTCTAGAACAGGCACGCTCCAAACACCTCCCACTCAAATAGAGAGGGCCCCGGTGGCCCCTAGCCTCCCAGGTACGCGTCTAGGACCCGGGGGTCCTTGGACACCTGCTCGGGGGTGCCCTCGGTGAGGACCCGGCCCTCGTGCATGACTATAACCCTCTCCACGAAGTCGAAGAGCACCTCCAGCCGGTGCTCTATTACGAAGATGGTGAGGCCCTCACGGTTGAGCCTCTCGATGTGCTCGAAAATCTCCCTGGCCAGCTTGGGAGCCACGCCCGCCGTGGGCTCGTCGAGGAGGAGTATGCGGGCCTTCCCCGTGAGGGCCCTGCTTATGTCGGTGAGCTTCATCTGCCCCCCGCTAACACTGTTGGTGGTGTGGAGGGCAACGTGGGCTATGTTGAGCTTCGATAGAATACCCTCAAGGCCCCGGGAGAGCCTCTCCTCCCAGGAGAGCCACCTCTTCCTGTGTAGGAGGGCTGAGACGGGGGCCTCCCCCGCCTCGGGCCTGCTTGCGGTCGCGGCGTTCTCCACCACCGTCATGCCGTGCCAGAGGCGGGGTATCTGGAAGCCCCGGACCAGGCCCTTCTCGTAGAGCTTGTAGGGGGGGAGGCCCGTGACCCTCTCTCCGAATAGGTATACCTCGCCCTTGTCGGGCTTGTAGATTCCCGAGATGACGTTGAAGAGCGTGCTCTTACCGCTTCCATTGGGGCCTATGAGGCCCACGAACTCGCCCTCCTTTATGCTTAGAGTAACGTTGTCCAGGGCCACTACGCCCCCAAACCTCTTGGTGACGCCCTCTACACGTAGTGCCTCGGTTTTGGGCATAGAAGCACCTCCTAGTCATATTGGATGGGTGCGTGTGTATGAGCGCGCGGGCGGCACGTGGGTTATTATAAGGCCTTTTCATTAAAAGCTTACCGCGACACGGGGGTTCTTCATGTAAAAATAATACAATAAAACAGGGTTTGAAGGGTTATGCAAAAAACGATTAATGTGGAAAGGGTTCGCCTTCCTACTCGTACCAGGTTATCTGGCCCGTGGCGGAGTCGATGATGCCCACTACCTTGAACTTGTACTCGCCGTTCTCCTCCACGACCGTGGAGAGGTCGTAGGCCGCGAAGGCCGCGTCACCGTTCTTGTCAAGAACCTTGTGCCCAGTGGCGCCCATGAAGTGGAAGGCCACCTGGGGGAGTATCTGCTTCACCGCCTCGCCGTCGTACTTGCCCGCCGCGACGACGCTTAGCATGGCCACCCAGGCCGCGTCATAGGCGTAGTAGGCATAGGGCGTTGGGCTCTCGCCGTACTTCTGCTGGTAGGCCTGCTCGAAGTGCTCTGTGACGGGGTTCCTCGCGATGCTGGGGGTGGTTACGAGGAAGTTGACGCTCATGAGGAAGTCAGCGATCTCCTTGGGGGCGTCGGGTGGGAGGAAGGTGTTCCTCTTCATGCTGTCGGGTCCGAACCACCTGACCTTGCCGAGTACTGGGTCCCTGCTCGCGTGCTCGAGAATGTTGGTGCCGTCGGTGTCGAAGGCTATTATCAGCACAGCCGTCTTCTCGTCGGCTCCGAACTTTGAAACCTCGGTGCTGAGCTGGTTGACCTCGTTCGCGTAGTCGGGCTGGTTGGGCTGGTAGGTTATGACGCTAACCTGCCCGCCCATGTTCTCGAAGTTCTCCTTAACCAGGTTCGCCAGACCCCTGCCGTAGTCATCGTCCCTGGCTATTATTACGAGCTTCTCATAGCCCATGCCCTTAATCAGCTTGGCCAGGGCTGGGCCCTGGGCTGTGTCAGGCGGGGGCATCCTGAACACGTAGTCGTCGGGGAGCGCGGCGGCCTTGCCCGTGCTGCTGGGGCTGATTATGACGATCTTCTTCTCGTTGGCGATGGGCATGACGGCCTTGGTCTCGCTGGTGCTCAGGGGGCCGACGACGACCTTTATCCCGAGGCCCGCGAACCTGTTGATGACGTTCACGGCGCCCTCGGGCTTGCTACCGGTGTCCTCGTGGATGGGCTTGAACCTGAAGGGGGCGCCCACCTGCTCGAGGAAGCTGTTGAACTCCTCGATGGCCAGCATGGCGCCGTTGAGCCTACGGGGGCCGTCGACGCTGTAGCCGCCGCTAACCGCTATGGCGAGGCCTATGGGTATCTCGCCCGAGAGCCCGCCTCCCTGACCAGCTCCCGCCACGGTCTGGGTGACCGTCTGTGTGATGGTCTGAGTCACGGTCTGGGCGGGCGCGGCTCCACCGCTTCCCCCTTGGGCGGTCACGGTCTGGGTCACGGTTTTCTCCTGGGTGACGGTCTGGGTCACGGTCTCGGTTACCGTCTCGCCTCCGCCCTTGAAGGCCGCGGCTCCAATTGCGAGTCCTATTATCAGGGCGACTATTGCGAGGATTGCGCCCTCTTTCCCAACTGCCATACAACTTGCACCTCTTTCACAGTGGTTTTACTCTTCGTGAGGACCCCCAAGGTGGGGGGCCACAAGTCTGCATCATATAGTCATGGGAGGGTTTTTATTTAAAAATTACCTATGCCACAGGCGCCCTCATTCGAGAACTCCAAAGCAACCCGGGAGTCACACGTGTATTACCATGCCTCTGGGAGCCCCAATGCTGGGGGCTAGGCCCGGCTCTTCTCCCAGAGCACTCCCGAGGCCTCTATGACGAGCTTGGCCACGAGGGCGCTCGTTGCATAGCCCCTCTCTGCCAGGGGGTTGTGCTCCACGATGTCCATCGCCACCAGGCTCTTCTCGGAGACCAGCCTCCCCAGGAGGAGCACAAGCTCCTGGGGCGAGAGGCCCAGGGGCTCGGGGGTCCCCACCCCCGGGGCGTATGCGGGGTCCAGTACATCCACATCAACGCTGATGTACACAGCCTCGTGGTCCCTGAGGAACCCCAGGAGCCTGTGCGTGGTCTCCCTGAGGCCGAACTGCCATAGGTGTCTCGCCGACACCATTCTGAGCCCCTGGTCCCGGGCTAGCCTCTCCTCCTCCTCGCTGAGGGCCCGGGTCCCCACCAGCACGAGCCTCTCGGGCTCCAGGTGGTCCAGCAGCCTCCTCATAACCGTGGCGTGGTTCAACCGGGAGCCCAGGTACTCGTCCCTCAGGTCACCGTGGGCGTCGAAGACGACGAGGGCGGCCCCCGTCTTCCTGAGGAGCCCCAGGGCCGCGTGGGTGAGGGTGTGCTCCCCGCCCAGGACTATGGGCACCCTCCTCTCGCCCCGTGCCAGGGCCTCCAAGGCAAGCGAGAGCCGCCGTAGGCTCTCCCCCAGGTCCCCCGGCACTATGGCTATGTCCCCCTCGTCGTAGACCAGGGACTCGGGCAGGGGCTTGTCGAGGTAATAGGAGAACCACTCCAGGCTCTCCGAGACCCTCCTCACAGCGTCGGGGGCCATGCGTGTCCCAGGGAGGAAGCTCCCCGTCTCGTCGAGGGGGAAGCCCAGGAGGCTCACCAGGGTCTCGTCACGCGGGGGCCGGGCTCCCCCAAATGGTGCTCTCGGCACGAGCCATAGTTTCCAGGGAGTCTCTAAACCCATCCGCCCGGGCCCCCGGGTGAGTGCTTGGGGAGAAGAATACTGGGAGAGGGATAGAGTGGGGTGTGTTGGCCTTGGTTATATGGCCTTGACTTCCTTCACCCTGGGACTGCGGGTCTTGTAGAGTATCCTGCCCCCGCAGTACACGCACCTCACGCCATGGAGGAGCGCGAGATCCCGGGGCGTCAGCTCCCTGCCGCACCTGGCGCACACGTAGACGATCTCCTCCTCCCTACGAGCCGGCTCCATCTCCATGCCCATGCCTCGTCCAGCCTCCAACTCATTATGGTTACACTGTCTGGTTTATGGGAGGGTGGGGTGTTATAAACAATACCTATGCTTCCATGCGTTGGGGTTGCTCTCCAAGGAGTCTTAGGGGGAGGAGGGCGGCAGCGAGTATGACCATGAGGGGGGGGAGGTGCTGCAGGGCCAGGGGCGCCACGCCGGTCCGGGGGTCCCAGACACTGTTGGATAC
>JALWDA010000179.1 GCA_027014955.1 Desulfurococcales archaeon
CTGCTAGCCAGGGAGATCGCTTTTGACAGCAACTTGTCAAGGGGGAGGCGGGTGTGGTTCTCGGCCATGTGGTGCCACGTGTCCACTAGTCCGGGAATGGTTAGGGTCAGGGGTCCTCTTAGGGGCCTTTCTTCCAAGAACCGTTCAGGGTCGAAGGCCTGGGGGCTCCTGCCCGAGCCGTTGTAGGCGAGGACCTCCCCTCCGGGCGTCATTGCTAGAAGGAAGGCGTCTCCTCCCAGGTCCCCAGTGTGGGGGAGGGCAACGGTTAGGACGGCGCTCATGGCTATGGCTGCGTCGAAGGCGTTTCCGCCCTCCTCAAGGATCTTCAGCCCGGCGAGGCTTGCAAGGTAGTACTGGCTTGCGACTCCCTGTGACCCGTAGGCTGAGGGCAAGACCCAGGCACCCCCTTCGACAATGTGTCTTGCGGGTGGTTTTATTTCTGAGCCGCCCGAGAATATGGGTGGTGCTCCCAATGTCCCGGACCAGTGACCTGGGTGACTACCTGGACTTCCTTAGAAAAGAGGGAAGGCTCGTCGAGACAGGGGTAGAAGTTTCCCCCATTCTCGAGATACCTGAGATCCTCAGGAGGATCATGTATGGGGGGTATGGTAAGGCGATTCTCTTCAACAACGTGAAGGGGTACCCGGGCTTCAGGGTGGTGGGCAACCTATTCGCCAGCTACGAGCTACTCTGCAGGGCCCTAGGTGTGGGCGGTTTGGAGGAAGCGGGTGCCAGGCTGTTCGAGCCAGTGGCCCGCCCCCCTCCACTAACCCTGTCGGAAAAGGTGCGCAGCCTTGGAGAGGTCCTCGGCCTGGGCAAGTACATGCCCAAGAAGGTGGGCAGGGCGGGGTTCACCAGCAATGTCCTCGAGGGTAGGGATGCACGTCTGGACAGGCTCCCCGCCTTCAAGGTCTGGCCCCGCGACGGTGGCCGTTACCTGACCTATCCTCTCGTCCACGTGGTTGACCCTGTGAAGGGGGTGGTTAACATGGGGGTCTACAGGGTCATGCTGCACGATGACGGCGGGGGCGTTGTTCACTGGCAGGCTCATAAGCGTGGCATGCAGGCCCACCAGGACGCGGAGCGTCGGGGTGAACATGAGATACCCGCGGCCATTGTCGTCGGCAGCGATATTGGGACCCTCCTCACAGGAGCCATGCCGGTGCCCTATCCCATTGACAAGCACCTTTTCGCAGGCGTGGTTAGGGGCGAGGGTCTGCAGGTGTATGTCCTCGATAACGGTGTGCCCGTCCCAGCGAACAGCGAGTTCGTGATTGAGGGGAGCATACTGCCGGACGACCTCAGGCGGGAGGGCCCCTATGGGGACCATTTCGGCTACTATGACATGCCCGACAGGAGGTTCCCCTACTTCAGGGTGGATAGGATATGGTACAGGGACGACCCCGTCTACTTTGGGAGCGTTACGGGCAAGCCTCCACTGGAGGACGTTGTTATAGGGAAGGCGGCTGAGAGGCTCTTCCTCCCCAGCCTCCAGACCCTCCTCCCGGAGATCGTTGACATGCATCTGCCCCCCTATGGCGTCTTCCAGGGGATGGCCATTGTATCCATAAGGAAAAGGTATCCGGGCCATGGCAAGAAGGTCGCCCTGGCACTCATGGGGCTGGGCCAGCTGTCGTTGACGAAGATATTCATAATAGTGGATGAGGACATCAACGTCCACGACATAAATCAGGTGATATGGGCGGTCTCGAGCCACGTTGACCCCCAGCGGGACGTGCTTGTGGTCCCCAACACGCACGCCGACGAGCTGGACCCTAGCACGCCCGTGCCTCGCTATGGGAGCAAGCTCGCAATAGACGCTACGAGGAAGACCCCCGAGGAGTATGGGGGCAGGGATTGGCCGGAGGAGGTGGAGGTCGACGAGGAGACCCGGAGAAGAGTTGACGAGAAGTGGCCCCTGCTTGGCATCGGTTGATCTGGGGCCCCCGGGGGGCTGGGACCCGGGGCGTGCTGTGGGGAAGGGCATTCTCTCAGGCGTTATGAGGCTTCTGAGGATAGAGCACACGATTTTCAGCCTCCCCTTCGCCTATGTGGGCGCCCTTGCCTCGGGCTATGGGTTCACGGTGCGCGACGCGCTCCTGATGGCTCTTGCTGTACTGGGGCTTAGGAGCGCCTCCATGTCCTTCAACAACATCGCCGACCGTGACATAGACGCCCACAACCCCAGGACCGCTGGCCGCCCCCTTGTCACTGGCGCCGTGTCTCTGAGGCTCGCGTGGCTCCTGGTGCTGGCGGGGCTTGCCCTGTTCCACGTGTCAAGCCTCCTGCTCAACTGGTTCGCGTTCGTGCTAAGCTGGCCTATTTCACTGATTGCACTCTCCTACCCCTATGCCAAGAGGTTGCACCCCTATCCCCACATACACCTCGGGCTAAGTCTTGGACTGGTCGTGTTCGGGGGAGCAGTAGCGGCCTCGGGCGATGAGCTCTCTTCCCTCTACCAGGTAATGGCCACCGTCCCCTGGGACCTGGTGGCGATGGTCGCCCTATGGGTGGCCGGGTTTGACATCATATACAGTGTACAGGACGCTGAATTTGACCGTAGAATGGGGTTGGGGAGCCTGCCTGCATGGCTGGGCGAGAGGAGGGCAAGATGGGTTGCCCTGGCCCACCACGTGCTTGCTGCGCTCCTTCTCGTGGCCCATTACGCGCGGATAGCCACTGTATATATCCCAGCACTTGCACTGATGGTGGCGGGCCTCGCCATACTCCTGGGCCAGCACCTCATAGGAAACACTAGGCTCGCCTTCAACATGAACCTAGCCTTTCCCTTTGTAGTACTCGGCCTGGAGTTAATCCCTGCCCTTTCTCCCGGATAGGCCCGCTCAGCCCAGAGAGTTCTCCTGCTTACCTATAGCGTGAAAGAGCTCCCTCCGGAGAAGCTCCAGCCTGTCACCAGCGTCCCCCTGGCCAACGAGTTCTATCACGCTGACAATCCTTCCCGGCCTCCCCGCCATTATCGCGACCCTGTCAACCAGGGTAACAAGCTCGGCCAGCTGGTGGCTCACCACTATCATATGATAGCCCCTCCTCCTGAGCTCTGCGAGATGCCTCCCAAGCATAGCCACAGTGGCCACATCCAGCCCGGTGAAGGGCTCGTCGAGGAGGAGCAGCCTCGCACCCGAGACCAGGGCTCGTGCTATTGCCGCCTTCCTGCGCGTGCCCCCGCTCACGTGGCGGGGGTACTTGTCAAGGTGGTCCCCCATGCGGAGGAGGGCCGCTACTTGCCCGAGGGCTTCCCTCGCATCGGGTGCCTGGGGCTCCGGGTGTGCTAGGAGTATGTTCTCCCTGAGGGTCTTCCAGGGTAGGAGCATGTCGCTCTGGGGGACCATGAAGGCTTTTGCATAGAGCTTCACGGAGCCCCGCGTGTGCGGTAGTAGTCCTGCTATGGTTTTCAAAAGAGTTGTCTTACCCACGCCGTTTGGCCCCACTATCCCCAGAGCCTCCCCCTCGCCCAGCTCGAGGTCAACACCGCTTATCACAACTTGGCCCGACAGGCGCACTTCCAGGCCCTTTGCAATGGCCACTGTCATGCCATCCACCTCCTGCTCCACTCCTCCGCCCATTTCAGGGCTAGCCTGTCGAGGACCAGCATCAGCACAATAAGGACGAGCGACCATGCCAGGAAGCCCTCGTACTGGTGTAGCTCGTAGAACATCCACATCCTGTAACCAATGCCCCCAGCGCCCCCGAAGGCCTCGGCGACAACGCTTATCCTGAGCGCTGCCCCTATTGCGGAGCGGCTTGACGCCACGAGGGCGGGCACGCTGGCGGGTAGGTAAACTTCTTTCAACTCCCACGAGCGGCTCTTCCCTAGGAGACTTGCCAGTTCTCCGTACTCTGCCTTTGTGGTCTCCAGCGACTTTGTGAGCCCCGAGAGCAGTATGGGGAAGGCAGTAGCCGCAGCTACGCCGATTGACGAGAGCCTACTGGTGTAGCCGAATATGAGTAGGAAGACTATTGCCCATACGAGGGCGGAGACGCTCTGGACCACAATGTTTATCCTCTCCACGACAAGGGCTGCCAGTCCCCCCCTGAGCCATGCCAGGGAAAGGGCAAGGGACGCGCCTAGTGCTATGATGAATCCCAGGAGGGTGTTGGTTACCGTGATGAGGGCGTCCCGTGTAGCTGTGGCTAGGTTGTTGTAGAGGAAGGCTAGGGACTCCAGGGGGCCGGGCATTATTCGGGGGAAGGCGATGCTTAGCACAATCCATGAGAGTGTGAAAAACCCTAGGACGAGGAGCCAAGCTCTCAGGGAAGCGACCCGGCCCCCATGCTTCTCCAAAACAATCACCGCCTTCCAGTCTGCGGGAAACTATAGGGCCCTTTCAGCGTTCTATGTAGGAACATGTAATAATATTCTCCACGGGGGGCATCTCATCCAAGTAACCCCCCCTTATGGCTAGTTCCCAGACCTTTACCATGGCGTCCCTCATCCACTCCGTGATACAGTCGTGCGCGTCCATGCGGTTCCTCTGCCAAACCTTCTCTGCCACGTTCTGGGGCAGATTGTAGAGCTCCATGAGCACGTTTATGGTACCTGTGAGGTTGACATTCCAGTACTCCGCCGCACGCCTGTGGATTTCCAGCACTTGTTTTAGGACCTCTTTATCCTTTACAACTTCCCCACGGGCTATCCAGACGAGCATGGGGGCGGGGAGCCCGGGGTTCACCTCCCCCCACAACTCGTTGTATTCTGCCACTATTTTCATACCCCTAGTGCTTACAGCTAGGCTTACAATGGGGTCCCAGATCACCGCTGCGTCCACGTCTCCCTTCTCGAGAGCCGTGAGAGTTTCGCCGGGCCTCACGTTAACAACTATGACGTCACTAGGTCCCTCGGGGGACACGTTTATCCCGTAGAGTGTCTTCATGAAGCTCCTGAAGAGGGCGAAGGTGCCGCTACCCACAACCGCTGCGACTCTCCGGCCCCTCAGGTCCTGGGGCTCTTGTATATCGGAGTCGCCGGGAGCTATTATTGCCTGGTTCATCATGTTGTCTACGGCGATTATGTAGACGTCCCTGTCCTTGAGCATAACGCTCCCAGCTAGCTCCACGGGTATGACTGTCAGCTGAGTCTCGCCCTTGAGCAGGGAGTCAATGCTCTGGGGGGGCACCTGGTAGCGGACCACCTCTATGCTTACTCGTAGGTCTTCGAAGAGCTGGGGCCTCTTCTCAACGATGTCGAAGGTGGACAGACCCACGGTAATGGTGGAGGCCTTTAGGCTTACCTCTGGCACAGGTGGTGTTGAGAAATAGCCCAGGAGTGCCATTATCGCTAATATAGCTAGGATGCCTGCCAGAACCCCAGCAACTATGT
Source organism: Desulfurococcales archaeon (assembly GCA_027014955.1). Taxonomy (GTDB): domain Archaea; phylum Thermoproteota; class Thermoprotei_A; order Sulfolobales; family Fervidicoccaceae; genus JALTXS01. The sequence continues at coordinate 5,339 of JALWDA010000179.1, forward strand.
ACGTGAGTTGGCTCCTCGTCAATGGACTCACCAGGTAAGAGATGATGCACTTAAGGGTCAATAAACGAGTCTTTATACAAGCATATACCCGGATTTCAAGTGGAGAGGACGGGATAGACTTCTGAAAGACCACCAATGCTTAAAAAGATGGGGAACGTGGCGCCGGGGGCGGGATTCGAACCCGCGCGCCCCGTAGGGGCACCAGCTCTCAAGGCTGGCCCCTTTGTCCGCTCGGGCACCCCGGCCCTTTAGGCCCTGATGGTCGGGCCAAGGATAATTGTTTAGTATTGGGGGTTTTCAAGATTGTGCGCGTCTCCCTATTATCTTCTCGGCCTCCTTTATGTCCTTGAAGCTGTCAACGCTAATCCATGGAGTGTCGGGGTAGAGCACGGCTCTCACTCTGCCTTCTTTGGCCTTCTGGGGAAATAGGGTCTTCTCCAAGTCACCTTTACGGGGGGCCTCCCCCACCATGTCCCGCACCATGGCGTAGACGCCCGCGTTTATCCACGTGTTTCTGAGACGGGGCTTCTCGATGAAGGCCCTTATCCTCCCCTCGGGGCCAACGTCGAGCACACCATAGGGGCTTGGGAGCTCCACGCTGGCGATGACAATGTCCGTGTCACCCCTGTTGCCGAGCAGGGTGTCTGCGAGCCTCCGTGGGTCGAGGGTCGTCACTATGTCCCCGTTGCTCATAAGTATGATTGGTGCGTCAATCTTTTCGAAAGCGTTCCGTAGGGCACCTCCTGTGCCAAGGGGTTCTTCCTCGACAGAGTAGCGTATCTCCACCCCCCAGCTACTGCCGTCGCCGAAGTAGTTCATTATGACCTCTCGTTTGTAGCCGACTAGGAACACGAAGCGCCTGAACCCGCTCTCCTTGAACCATAGCAGCTGCCACTCAAGTATAGGCTTCCCCGAGACCTCTATCATGGGCTTTGGTATCTTCTCCGTTATGGGTCGGAGCCTGAGGCCCAGGCCGCCCGCAAGTATGGCAACCTGGGCGTCAGAAATAGGCTCAACCATGCACATCCCTCCCATAATGCGTGAGAAATAGGCTAAGCGGTGGTGCCGCCGGGGGGACTTGAACCCCCGACAACCCGGTGTCGGAGCTCCACACAGTGCTCTTCAGCCGGGCGCTCTACCAGCTGAGCTACGGCGGCTCCCCCTTGGCGGGGCCCAAGTTATGACTAGTGTGTTGAGGGGAAAAAACTTTTCTCCCCCAAAGCATGGTGAAGTGAATCAAAAACGGTGACGACCTTGATGATCCTCTTGAGGACCTCCACGGTCAGCTTCGAGGACCTAGACCAGGCTCTCGGAAAGCTCAGTGGAGCTGGACTCAGGGTCTTCGCCAGCGCCTACCCCTTCGAGAATGTTGTCCACCCTGTGGAGGCTGTGGGTCCAAGCCCTCTCTCACCCACGACCATTTGGGAGCGTCTTGGTAAGGCGATCAGGGAAAAGACGAGGTTGCCTTCCGAGATACCTCTCTTACTACTCACCCGTCACCCCCTTGCCCCCCGCGGAGGCCTACTCTACTATAGCGAGTCAAGTCGGGTGTTTGTACTCGCCTGCCCAATCGAGGGAGAGTGTAACCTGGACGGCTTCGTGGATTCCATAAAATCTATAGCGTCCCCATTAGACAGGGAACAGAAGCCATCCAATCAGCGAATGTAATGTTATGAGGGGAGGGGCAAAATATGCGTCGGGGAACGCGTACTTCAAATTAGTTCAATCTCGACATATACGTCCTCGGGCACCCTTATCCTCATTATCTGCCTCATAACCTTCTCGTCACTCGCCACGTCCACCAGGCGCTTGTGGATACGCATCTCCCACTTCTCCCAGTGCTTGGAGCCCTCACCGTGGGGGAGTTTCATGACCGGCACCACGAGGCGCTTGGTCGGCAGGGGGACAGGGCCGCGTATCTTGACCCCCGCCTTCTCTGCTATGGTTTTTATCTGGTTGGTTACCTTGTCGAGTGACTCGACGTTGGTGCTCCACAGCCTTATCCTCGCTATGGTGGGCATATCGCTCACGCTCCTAGGGTGGCCAATGTGGTTTGAAGGGCATTGGGATTAATAAGGCTTACAAGGGAGCATCTATCCGTTTTATACAAAATAGTTTGGAAGACGAATACCGCCGCTGGCGCGTTTGTTCGTGATTGGGTTAAAAAATCCTTAGGCCTTTATCTGTATCTGCTTTGGCTTGACATCGGTTATTATGCCGATGCCCACGGTCTTGCCCATGTCCCTCATGGCGAAGCGGCCTAGGGCGGGGAACTCGCTGAACTTCTCAACAACCATGGGCTTGATTGGTATGAACTTCGCGATAGCCGCGTCTCCCTGTTTGAGGAACTGGGGGTTCTTCTCAAGCTCCTTACCCGTCCTTGGGTCCAGCTTGGAGACTATCTCGCTTATCCTGGCCGATATGCTAGCCGTGTGGGCGTGGACCACTGGGGTGTATCCCACGGTTATGGCTGAGGGGTGCCATATCACGAAGATCCTGGCAGTAAACTCGTCGGCCACGGTTGGCGGGTTGTTGACGTGGCCCGCCACGTCTCCCCTCTTTATGTCCTGCTTCGAAATGCCCCTGACGTTGAAGCCTATGTTGTCGCCGGGCTCGGCCTTCTCTATCTGGGTGTGGTGCATCTCTATGCTCCTGACCTCACCTACCTTCGCGGGGGGCATGAAGACTACCTTGTCCTTAACCCTAAGGACGCCCGACTCAACCCTGCCCACGGGCACTGTGCCGACTCCGCTGATGGCGTATACTGCCTGTATGGGTATGCGGAGGGGCTTGTCCACTGGCTTGGGGGGCACCTGGAGGTTGTCAAGGGCCTCGACCAGTGTGGGTCCGTTGTACCAGGGCATGTTGGGGCTGCGCTCTATGAGGTTGTCGCCAGTCCAACCGCTTACTGGTATGAAGGGTATCTTGCTTGGGTCATAGCCTAGGCCCTTCATGAACTTGGAGAGGATCTCCACAATCTGCTTGTACCTCTGCTCGCTCCACGGGGGCTCGCTGGCGTCCATCTTGTTGACAGCCACTATAAGCTGGTCAATGCCCATGGTCTTGGCGAGTATCAGGTGCTCCCTGGTCTGGCCCTCGGGGCTCATGCCAGCCTCGAACTCTCCCTTGCGGGCGCTCACGACTAGTATGGCGGCGTCGGCCTGGCTTGCGCCTGTTATCATGTTCTTGACGA
>JALWDA010000180.1:0-452 GCA_027014955.1 Desulfurococcales archaeon
GCGCCGGGGGCGGGGGCCGTGGCTGTCGCCACTAGGGGTATGATGAGCCTCGTCTCACTCACCACCACCACGCGGGTGCCGTTGTCGAGGAGGAAGAGGCCCAGTGGGTGGGAGAACTTGTCGCTGGAGAGGCTGACCCTTGCAACTATCCCCGCCTCGCCCGGGGGGTAGACCCTCGCGACCACGAGCTCGCCTCCCCTCAGGAGGAACACGTGGGTCCCGTTGGTCTTGTACCAGTCCAGCTCGTCCACGCCCTCTACCTGGACGTTGGTGCCCGTATAGTAGGGCGCCCCGCCGGGGGCCTTGCCGGCCTCGGGCACGGGCTGCTCCACCGCAACCGCGGTGGCGGTCACGGTGACTGTGGCGGCCAGGGGCATTACGTCTGCGCGGACCACGCCGTAGGCCAGGGGAGGGGCCCCGGGGCCCCTCCCCTGGCCTACGGCGTGGTCCGC
>JALWDA010000180.1:462-2715 GCA_027014955.1 Desulfurococcales archaeon
GGCCCCTGGACAGGTGGGTGAGTATCTCCTCGAGCAGCGTCTTGTTGGACACCTCGTAGAGGCTGCCGGGCTCCAGCTCTATGCCTGGGTGACCCCCCGGAAGGCTTGCCCCGCCCTGGGCCGCCGGGGTGGTCACGTTACTTGCCGGGGTGGTCCCTGTCTCCAGGGGTGGGCCCCCCGTGGCCTCCGTGGGCCCCTGGGGGCTTGTCTGGAGGACCGTGAGGGTGGTTACTATCATGAGGGCCGTGAGGGCCGCTATTGCGAGGGTCTCCCTGGACGCCATGGCTGTGCACTCCCCACCCCATTCTATGGGGGCCCGTGGGATATAATGCTAGGCGGGTGAACGGGGCGTTCCAGGGCCTGCAACGCCCCCGTGGCGGGGGTGGGTTTATAATGGCTGGGGGCCCTGAGATACACCCGGTCCCGTCGCTCTATCGGAAGGGTGAACAGGCTTGGCGGACAGGGGGAAGTTCAGCGACCTCATCGGCTCTTGGAGGAAGATCCTGAGGCTCTCGCGCAAGCCCGACCGGGAGGAGTTCATGCTCCTCCTCAAGCTCAACCTGATAGGCTTCACCATAGTGGGGAGCATAGGGTACGTGATACACATTCTGGCCACCGTGGTTATCCCCGGGATATTCTAGGGGACGCGGGTGGCATGATAGTCCTTATTAGTTATTAATGTGCCTTGAGTTGAATGGGCGAGCCACGCGGGAGGCTTGGAGGCTTCTCCACAAGACCGTCCGAGGGGAGCAAGGTGTCCCAGGAGGAGCAGTTGCAGGAGGAGGCCCCCGGTAGCAGCCAGGAGACCGGGGCCCTCCAGGCGAGGAGGAAGGCCCTGTTCTTCGGGGTCAAGACCACCAAGGGCCAGGAGCTCAACGTGGCCCTGATGATAGAGAACCGGGCCCGCACCAGGGGACTGGAGCTCTACAGCATAGTCGCCCCCACGAGGCCCGGGGGGTTCCTGATACTCGAGGCCCCCCGTCCCTCCACGGTAGAGCTTTTAACCCGCGACATACGTCATGTGAGGGGTAGGATCAAGGGGGTAATGGGCCTGGAGGACGTCAAGTCCCTGGTCAAGCCCAGGCTCACGGCCGAGCTCCTCGAGCCCGGTATGGAGGTCGAGGTCATAGCCGGGCCCCTGAGGGGCTCCCGGGGCCAGGTGCTCCAGGTGAACAAGTCGAAGAACGAGGTGGTCCTCCAGGTCTACGAGGCGGCCTACCCCCTCAAGGTCACGGTTCCGGGTGAGCACGTCAAGCCTGTTGCCAAGGGTGGTGGTTGATGAGCGGAGAGATGGAGATAGTGACGGTGAGCTTCAAGGCGGGTAACGCGAAGCCCGAGGACCTGGGCCAGGTGGAGAAGCACGGCCTGGACCCCCAGGCCCTGGCGGAGGAGCTTAACCGGAAGACCCAGAGGCTCAAGGGGTTCGACGTCACGGCCCGGATATACGTGTACCCCCGCACCCGGGAGTACTACATAGAGGTCGTGCCCCCCAACATAACCGAGCTCCTGCTCAAGAAGGCCAACGCCAAGGCCCCCAGCGGCGACCCCATGCACCAGAAGATAGGCGACCTCAGCCTAGAGGACATAATACACGTGGCCATCGGCAAGAAGAGCGAGCTCCTAACCCTCGACCTCAGGAAGGCTGTCAAGACGGTGCTGGGCACGGCGAGGGCCATTGGGCTCACCGTCGAGGGTAAGGACCCCAAGCAGGTCACAAGGGAGGTCGAGCAGGGGGCCTACGAGGAGGTCTTCCAGAAGTACCGGGAGGAGTGGGAGGCCGCCTAGCGGGGAAGCTTATTAAACTCGCACCACCCATACAAGCCATGGCCGTAGATAGGGGTGCCGGGATATGGCCCAGGCGGTTACGCTGACCGAGCAGTTGAGGGAGGCCATAGGGAAGGCCCTGGAGTCGGGGAAGAAGAGGAACTTCAAGGAAAGCGTGGAGCTCATAGCAGTCTTCCGCGAGCTGGACCTCAAGAGCCAGGAGTCCCGTATGAGGGAGACCCTCTTCCTCCCCCACGAGCCCCGCAAGCAGGTAAGGATATGCGTGGTGGCCGAGGGCGACCTGGCCCTCCAGGCCAAGAACGCGGGCGCCCACAGGGTGATAGGGCGCCAGGAGCTCAACGAGATGGCCAACAACAGGAAGCTGGCCAAGAAGCTCGCCAGGGAGTGCGACTGGGTCCTGGTGCAGACCGACCTCATGCCCATAGCGGGCAGGGTCCTGGGCCCCGCCCTGGGCCCCCGGGGCAAGAT
>JALWDA010000181.1 GCA_027014955.1 Desulfurococcales archaeon
GCCTTGGGATAGTCCCCGGGCTTGGGTGAGGGGAGGTTCATGGTGTCGAGTATGGCTTCGCTGGCCTTGGGGGTTATGGGCGCGAGGAGCACTGCGAGGCTCCTTACCACCTGGGCGGCGGTGAGCATCACTGCCTCTGCCCTCGGGGGGTTGCTCTTGACCAGGTCCCAGGGGGCCTGGGCGTTGAGGTACTGGTTGCCTTTCCTCGCGAGCTCCAGTATGTGCTCGGTGGCCTGTTTGAGCCTTATGGCCTGGAAGGCCCTTATCGTCTTCTCGGCCTGCTCCCTCATGGCGGTGAGGAGCATCTTGTCGTCCTCGCTCTCCTCGCCGGGGCCGGGTATGTGGGCGTTGAAGCGCCTGTGTATGAAGCTCAGCACCCGGTGCACGTAGTTCCCTATGTCGTCGTTCAGCTCGTTGTTCACTATCCGGTAGAACTCCTTCCACGTGAAGCTCGTGTCCTTGGCCTCGGGCCTCATGCGCATGAGGGCGAAGCGCCAGTAGTCGGCGGGGAGTATCTCGAGGGCCTCATCAGCCCACACCCCTATGCCGCGGCTCTTGCTGAACTTCTCCTCCTGGAAGAGCAGGTACTCGGTGCTGCTTATCTGCCAGGGCAGGGGATGGCCGCGGCCGCTTGCGATTATCATGCTGGGGAATATTATGCTGTGGAAGGGGATGTTGTCCTTGCCTATGAAGAAGACTGTCCTTGTGTCGTTCCGGTGCCAGTACTCTTTGAACTTCTCGGGCTCCCCCCTCTTCTCGAAGAGCTCTAGTGTCGCGCTTATGTAGCCGAGGAGGGCCTCGAACCATACGTAGATGGTCTTGCCCTCAGCCCCGGGGAAGGGCGCGGGTATGCCCCACTTGTTGTCACGGGTCACGCTCCTCTCCTTGAGGCCTTCTCTCACCCAGTTCAGGCTATAGTTCCTCACGTTGTCGGGGAAGTTGGGGTGCTTCTCGAGCCAGGTTAGGAGCCTGTCCCTGACCTGGGGGAGCTTGAAGAACCAGTGCCGGGTCTTCTTGTACACAGGCCTCGCGCCACAGAAGACGCAGCGGGGGTTCTTGAGCTCGGTTGGGTGTAGGAGACGGCCGCAGTTCTCGCACTGGTCGCCCCGGGCCCTCTCGTATCCACAGTAGGGGCAGGTTCCTTCTATGAAGCGGTCGGCGAGGAACATCTTGTCGTTCTCACAGTAGGGCAGGACCTCGTCCCGTGGCTCGATGAGGCCGTTGTTGTAGATGCTCATCATGAACTCCTGCACGAACCTCATGTGGGTGGGGTTGTGGGTCCTCGTGTAGTTGTCGAACTCGATGCCCCACTCCCTTATCAGCCTGCTCACGTAATCATGCATGGCATCGGTTAGTTCCTTGGGCTCTATGCCCAGCTTCCTCGCCTCAACCTCAATAGGGGACCCGTGCTCGTCGCTCCCACTCACATAGACAGCGTCCTCGCCCATGAGCTTCAGAAACCGCTGGTAAACGTCCCCGGAGAGCAGGCTCCCCACAAGGTTCCCTATGTGGGGAACGTTGTTCACATAGGGCCAGGCGCTGCAGACAACGTACCTCGCCAACGCTCCAACCTCCCACAGCCCGCATGGCAAGGGCCTTGTTCTTAATGGGGGAGCCACGGGCTCAAAAAGATAACCATATCCCAGCCAGTGCTATTGCTCCCACGGGGTGCTTGGCTGGGAGAAGACCCCCGGGATGCATCACCCCGTGGCATGCCCCGGCGTGGCCTGGGGAGCGCCTATCCTAGCATACACGGCCGCCAAGGTTGATGATATCAGCACCAGGGAGGCGAGCACTAAGTGGCTGAAGCCCACAAAGGGCTCCAGGTGAAGCCTGACAAGAACCATTCCCACAATAACCTGCACTATGAGCAGGAGGAGAGCAACGAGGGCAAAGCGGGTGGCGGGGCTCCGAGGCCCCAGGCTCTTCAGGGTGTAGTAGGCGGCGAGGGCGACCGTGAGGCCCGCCAGCGCAGCGACCACTCGGTGGGTGTACTCTAGGAAAACCTCGAGCACAAGGAGGTTCCGGGGAACCACCTGGCCGTTGCAGGTGGGCCAGTCGGGGCCGCAGCCCATCCCCGCCTGGTAGGCCCTAACGAGGCCTCCTATGACTATGGTGAGGAAGACCATGGCCACTGCAAGGTGGGTCACCAGCCTTAGCCTGTCCACCCTTGCTTCCCCTCGCCAAGGATTTGCGTGGGGCCATGCTTATACCCGTGACGTATAGACGCCTGTCCCCAGGTTGAGGGAAAAGCATATTTATAGCTATACCGTGATTGTGGGGCGGAGGCGATGCCTATTGTTCGGAGAGTCGCCTACCTCGGCCCGGAGAACAGCTTCACACACATAGCCTGCACCCGCATATCACCCAGCTTTGGATGCACTCCTTCTCCCACCATAGCAGAGGCGGTGGCCCAGGCGGAGAAGGCCCTGGCCGACGCGGCCTTGGTTCCCTTGGAGAACAGCATAAACGGCCCAGTACCGGAGACCCTCGATGTGCTCGCCGACACGATGCTCCACATAAGCCTCGTGGCCGAGATGCCCATCCTGCTCGTCGTAGCTGGCAACCCCCGCTCCAACCGCATATACGGCCACCCCCACGCCCTCGCGGAAGCACGATCGTGGATAAGGAGCAGGAAGGGCCTGGAAGAGGTCCCGGTTAAGAGCACCAGCGAGGCCGCCCGGAGAGCAAGGGAGGAGAACGCGTTGTGCGTCTGCTCCCGCCAGGCAGCCCAGTCACAGGGGCTTGATATCCTGGAGGAGGACGTGGGGCCCCCGGACAACGTTACCCGGTTCGCGCTCCTAACGTGGAAGGACGAGCCCGAGGGAGCCGATAGGACTTACATTGCCTCCATACTCCCCGACACGCCCGGCAGCCTCTACCGGTACCTGGAGCCCTTCGCCAGGGAGAGCGTGAACCTCACAATGATATACAGCCGCCCCTCGCGGGGCAAGCCCTGGAAGTATGTCTTCTACATTGAAATGGAGGGAAGCAGAAGCGATGAGAACGTGCAGAGGGCTCTTAAGAACGCCCGGGGTCTGTCCCTTATGCAGAAGCTTCTGGGAAGCTACCCTGTAAAGAAGCTGTAAAGGAAGGCTAATCTCTAGCGTGTATTCAGGATATCATGTATCCTGACGAGCTCCCAGCCCCTGTCACGTGCCTCTCTTAGGAAAACCGTGTATGCCTCGCCCACTCTCCTGACGCCAAGCAGCGTGTACAGGGCCTTAAACCCCCTGTCCACCTGCTTCAGGACGTAGGCCCGCAACCCCTGGCGACGTGACACCTTAACAGCGTTGAAGGTAAGGGAGGGACCCACGCTGAACTTCATGTAGAGCGGATGCATGAGAACAACCCCATAACCCCTTTCCCCAATGTCGCTATCCAAGCGCTGGAGAAGGACCTCCACCCCTTTTCTCGCACCGAGTTCTTTGACAAGGAAGTCAATGGTATGGTGGGGGCCGATTATGGGGGTACGGTGGTGTTTGGGGAACGGCGGATAGCCCATCATGTAATCAAGTCCCAGGCTGTCCATCACCTCCCACGTCACCCACCCCTTGAACCCGTAGAGGCCCCCGTGAGGCGTCACTCCATGCACCCTGAATCCCAGTAGGGTGAGCTCCTCCAGCTCCTCTTGGGGCGAGGGCTCTTTGGGGCTGGCGACGGTGTTGTCAAGGTGGAGGCCGATTTCCCACCCGTCGTCCTGGAGCCTCTCTAATATTCTCACCCGCTCGGGATGTCCTTTGAGGAGCCTCACCCTCACGAAAAAGGTGCTCCTAGCATCGTTCCTGTCCTCCAGCCGGGAGACTGGCTCTATCCCGTGGGTGAAGTCGTATCCCGTGTCAACATCGTGCCTTAGCCCAACCATAGGTATGTGGCTCAACTATAATCCCTCTCTATCTTACTTTCTCTTGGCTGCTTTTTAAACCTGGATTCCAACCTGGTTAGCAGGGTTGCTTGGCCGGGTTCGATCACGTTGCTGAGGCTGACAGATATTCTGGCGATTGGAGCCAGTGTTAAGAAAATCGGGGGCCTCGTAAACATTAGAAGTTCCTCCACGCCAGCCCTGAACCCGTTTTTCTCGAGGAAGGAGTTTATTGTGGGGTTCTTGTTCCTCCAGTACCCGTACTGGAATATCCTCACCTCCCCCCAGAGCATGCGCATGGTTTCCAATATTAGTGCATTGCCCACACCCAAGTTGTAGTATCTACGGTCGACCATAAATCGTGAGAAGAGGGCCCACCCCCCCATCTTTGGCACAACCGCGTAACCCACAACCTTACCTTCTATTTTTGCTACGGTGAAGGCCAGTATGTCCCTCTCCCAGTCTTTTTGCCACAACTTGGCCTGCTCTCTCAGAAGCCTCTCATCAAGATAGCTTGGTGGAAGAAGTCTTCCCTGGCGGACAGGCTGGCTCAAATTGACCCTCAGCATATCGCGCACGTGATGTGCCGGAGGAGCGTTCTCGACATGGCCTCCCATCTTGTAGAAATAACGGTGCCTGTTGCGCGCCTTTTTACTTATGGTCTGGTAGAAGTCTTCGAAGCTCTTGTACTCCTTTATATCAACAATCCGGGGGTATATTGTCCCAACTCTTACAGAGTTTCCCAGCCTATTCATAAGCCTAGCCGCTATATTATGGAGGAGGTTTTGACGGGGAGATAAAGTGACTACCAATACGCCACAATATGCGAGGGCTTCCCTAATCACCTCCAACATATTTTCCTCAAGCCTATAGGGGTTAAGAAAGAGTACGTCCAGAATATATGGTCCTCCTGAGGACTCCAGGCCCATGCTCAGGCATATGGGTCCCTTCCTTTTCAGGGGGAGCCCCACTCGATCAACTATTATATGTTCGGGTGCATAGTACTGCATAGGTGTGATTCTATAGGAATATCTAACCAGTAGGCTCTCAACCTGCTCGCGTTTCACCAGGGCCATCTTGACCACTCTTGTCTACTCGCCTTATGCTTTCATTGTGGAGCGTATTAGGCTTGTTGGTTTAGTATCGGCGGGGCATGTATTTTGCGATAGTTTTATAGATCAAACACGCGCATAAACAATAATGGTAATACAAAACAGTGAGACAAGCCTAAGGGGAAGGGAGAGGGGTTGAAGGCAAGGCTGGCGCTCCTGGTTGAGAGGTGGTTCCCCCGGGAGGTCTTCATGGAGCTCCGGGACCGGGGCTTTGAGAAAATCGGGGAGAAGACCTGGGTAGTCCCAGTGGAGCGGCTCCGCGAGTTCGAGAAGATAACGGGCCTCGTCCTCGAGGCCAGCAAGAGTGAGGTCAGCATGCTGCCCACCAACGGCAACGGTGGTAGGGAGGAGAGGGTCGAGGCCCGCGTCGAGCCCAAGCAGAAGAACGGCGGGGAGCTCTCCTACGTCCTCGAGGGCGGGGAGTACCACGTTACGCTAAGCGATGGAAGGAGGAGCTTCAGGGTACCCGTGGAGATAGTTGAGACCTACCGCGCCGTCGTCCACGAGCTCCGCGCACGGGGATTCGTTAGGGTCAAGAAGAGGGACCTAGTCGCCTTGGTCTTCGAGAGGCTGGGGCTCGAGAAGTACTTCCGGGGACCCAGCCGTGTTTTCCACTGGGAGGCCTTCTACGGGGACCGGACCCGCTACCACACCCACTACTACGTCCCGGTTAAGATACTAGAGGCCCAGGGGCTACTTAGGGTCACCCAGCAGGACGAGGTCCTCATACTCTGACACGTACCCCGGATAGGGGTCCCGCCAGGCTTTTAACTAAGGGCCCCGCACTATTATCAAGAACCCCATAGTGGTGGTGATTCTACGTGTATGGACAGCGCATACTTCTCACCCCCGGACCCACGCTCGTCGACCCTAGGGTTCTGAACGCCCTCAACACACAGCCCCTCAACCACGTCTCGCCTGAGTTCAACCAGCTCCACGGTGAGACTCTGGAGATGCTAAAGCCCATATTCGGGACCCGGGGCCAGGTTATCCTCATACCCGGGAGCGGTACCAGCGCCATGGAGCTGGCCCTCAGGATAGCCTGCAGGCCCGGGCAGAGGGCCCTCGTGCTGAAGACAGGGTACTTCGCAGGATATCTCCAGAGGGGCCTGGAGAGGCTGGGATGCAACGTGGCCATGGAGGAGGCGCCCCTCGGCGAGGGCTTCGACGAGAAGAAGGCCCAGGAGGCCCTTGACAGGGCGGGCGACGTGGACCTGGTGGCCCTCCAGCAGGTGGACACGGGGACCAGCGTGGCCAACGATGTCAGGGGGGTGGCCAAGGCGGCCAAGCGGAGGGGGGCAATGGTATTGGTCGACGCGGTGGCGAGCGCGGCGGGGATGGAGATGAGCATGGACCAGTGGGGCGTGGACGTGGTCTTCACGGGGAGCCAGAAGGCCCTCGCCACCCCGCCGGGTCTAGGCATAGTCGCTCTCAGGGAGGGCCTGGAGCCCGCTGAGAGGGGAGACAGCCTGTACTTCGACATCCCCCTCCTACTCAGGGAGATGGAGAGCACCCAGAACTACTTCATCACACCTGCGGTGAACCTCGTAAAGGCCCTCCACGAGAGCCTGCGCATAATAAGGGAGGAGGGACTGGGCAACCGGTACCGGAGACACGAGGCCCAGGCCAAGGCCGTTAGGGCAGCGCTTAGGGCCCTCGAGATAGACCTAGTGGCCAAGGAGCCCTTCAACGCCCCCACGGTCACGGCTGCCTACCTCCCCCAGGGCGTGGAGTGGCCCCGCCTATACAAGGCCATGGTTTCCCGAGGAGTAGAGATCGCGGGGGGCCTGGGCGAGCTCAAGGGGAGGATTTTCAGGATAGGCCACATGGGGCAGGTGGATGCCAGCGAGCTGGTGGCCGCGATAGCCGCGCTGGAGAGGAGCTTGAGGGAGCTGGGCTACAGCGTGGAGCTGGGCTCCGGGCTCTCAGCCTTCCAGGCCCTACTGTGGGAGCAGGGCTACTAGGAGCCCCGCTTTCCCCCATCCCCCGCTAGGGCTACCGATGAAAGGATCAAAGCGCCCCCAAGACCTTGGATGGCCGTGAGCCTCTCCCCCAGCAGGAGCACCCCTAGGACGACGGCGGTCAGGGGCTCCACCAGGCTAACAATAGAAACCCTGCTACTATCTATCCTCGAGAGGGCGTACGCGTTCAGGAAGTAGGGAACGAGAGTGGCCATCAAGCCCAGGTAGAGGGCAGGCAGGACGCCCTCCACCCCCAGGCCGCACTGGGGCCGTGCAACCAGTAGTACCCCCGGCAGCGCCAGGGGAAGCGAGGCTATCCCCACCTCCTCGCTCCGGGCCCCGCGTTTCTGCGCCAGCCTCGCCAGGAGGAGGTAGGCGGCGTACATTAGCCCCGAGGCTAGGCCGAGCGCCAGGCCGCCGGCGGGCATCCTGTCCCCCCCGCCGGGTGATACTATTAGCACGACCCCCGCCAGGCCCAAGGGGAGAGCGATCACTGTGCGTGGAGCTGGGCTCTCTCTAAGGGCCCAGGGAGAGGCCATGGTTACCCACAGGGGAGCCGTGTAGAGGAGTATGCTAGCCAGCCCCGCCCCCACTTTCTCGACTGCTAGCAGGTAAACCGCGTAGAGGGGCCCCAGGACGAGTCCCCCCACGACCGAGCTCCACCTAGTAACTGGGGCCCTGCCCACAAGTATGAGGGGTAGGGCGAGGAGACCAGCCACCGCCACCCTTGCCACGATGAGGGCGTCTCCGCATGCCCCCGCCCTTACCCCTAGTTTGTACGCTATGCCGATGGTCCCCCACAGGATGGCTGCTAGGAGGGCGCTTGCGAGGGGCGGGGGTTTTCTTAGGGAGATGGCTACGTCGGCTCCCCTCCTGCTAGGCTCTGCACTCTATCCTGGCATGCTCAACCGCCCTATGGGTGAGCTCCTGCCAGTTGCACTCCTCTCCCAGCCTTATCCTCTGGACATGGGGGAGGGTGTTCTCAAGTATGGTCTCCCGGGGGAGGTGCTTCTCCATAAGCTCATTCAGCTTGGCCCGGTCCACCGCGGTGCTGGGCTTGGGGGAGGCTATGGCGCAGAACTCCTGCGTCTTCTCGCTTATGGGGTAGGTGCCAATCCTCCTGGCCAGGTCCATGGTCTCCTGCTTGTCCATGCCAATCAGGGGCCTCAGCACCATAACATCCACGGCCTCATCGGTCACGGCCAGGTTGTGGAGGGTCTGGCTGGCGACCTGGGCCAGGCTCTCCCCCGTCACGAGGGCCTTAGCCCCAATCCTCCTAGCCAGGGCCTCTGCCGCGATGTACATGGCCCTCTTCAACACCACCGTCCAGAAGCCCCGGGGGAACCCCGCGTTGAGTATGGGGAATATCCAACGCATCTCCGCCAGGTACATGTCCATCCTAACCCCGTAGCCCCACCTACAGGCCAGGTACTCTGAAACCGCACGGGCCTGGAGCTCGTGCTCCCTGCCCCCCAGGTTGAAGAACACTATGT
>JALWDA010000182.1 GCA_027014955.1 Desulfurococcales archaeon
CCCCAAGCAACTCCGGAGGCAGAGGGCAGCCCCGGGGACCAGGCCAAGAGCCCCGACACCTCCGAAGAGACCACCCAGGACACCGGTGTGCAGGTGGAGGACGTTGAGGAGCTGGTGGTAAGCCTCAAGACCCAGGGGCTCACGGTGAGCGAGATAGCCCGCCGCATAGGGCGGAGCAGGAGCTACGTGTACCGGGTGCTCAGGAAGAGGGGCCTGCACGGGGGCTCCAACGGCTCCAAGAGGCCCCGCAGGCAGCGGAGGAAGGCCGCCGGGTCACGTAGGGCCGCGGTCGCCTCCACGCCCGCCTAAGGGTGGAGGGCCCCTTCATAAGAAAACCTGGTTTTTAAAGAGCCTACGCACCTGCGGTTACTACTTCTTTGACCCCGCGTGCTCTCCTCACCAGGCTGAACACTTGCATGGGTTGCGTGAATTAGGCGTAGGAAACCCTCTTCTGGACGTGTTAACTCTCGGTTTCTGCTAGTAACTTTGTTGCAACAACTTGTCCAATACCATGCCAGCAGGCTGGGGCCCCAGGGCTAGGTAGCCTTTGCTACGTCAACCAGAGACAATGTTTTTACTAAAAAATAGACACAGTACTCCTAGGGTGAGGACATGGGCTCTGCTTTGATTATAAGAGGGAGGCTCGCGGAGCGAGTGCGAAAGGAGGCTGAGAGACTGGGGAGCAGTGTCGACGAGTACCTGGTGGAACTCCTGAGCCAAGGCCTGGACCCCCGGGAGAGGGCGGGGGAGTACCTGGAGGCAGCACGGGAGCTCATCGATCAGGCTCAGGAGGAGCTAGCTAAGGGCAATGTGAGGCAGGCTGCTGAGAAGCTCTGGGGCGCGGCCGCCCTGGCTGTGAAGGCCTACGCATATCACCGGGAGGGGAGAAGACTCGCGAGCCATGGGGAGCTGTGGGAGTACAAGAGGCTCCTAGAGGAGAGGCTGGGGGAGTGGGTGAGCGACGCCTGGAACGCGGCGACAGCTATGCACGTCTGCTTCTATGAGGGATGGTGCAGCGGGAGGGACGTCAAAACCGCGAGGGAGAGGGTGGAGAAGCTTGTCAGGGGTGTGGCGTCACTCCTACGCGGGTAGGTGGATGTACCCGCAGGGTCTTCGCACTTTTCGTCCCGAGTTTCTCCAGAGCCCGCTCGAAATTGCCCTGGACATTCGACTCCCAGTACCAGGGTCATTCTCTGAGCTTCTCCTCCTCGACTATCCTCCTTTCGTGGAAGACCTCGGCCACCAGCCTGTCCCTGTGGGCTATGCTTATGTAGGCTGAGACCCTCCTACCCCGAGCCGAGAGTATGGTGCCCCTCACCTTCAGGAGAGCGCCCTCGGGCGCCCTCGCAAGGTGCCGTATGCTGGCCCATACGCCCACGCTCGTGAGGCCCGGGGGCAGGGCCTCCTCAAGGCACTCCCTGACCGTGGACTCGGCGAAGTAGAGGAGGCTCGGGGTCGAGACAACCCTTATCCCCCGGCCCACCAGGTGCTCGGCCAGGTGACGCGCCTCCACCCTCCGCTCGGCCTCACAAACAATGCCCTCCCTGACAAGGACCTCGCCCACGGGACACCGCCTCCCCCGTGAGAGGGACTATCTCCTAGCACGGGACCCTCCACTTATGAGACCCCCAATAACGCCCCCCAGGCCCGCTATGAGTCCAAAGACCAGTGACAGGAGTAGGAACTTGAGCCCCACCATGCCGCCGAGAAGCATGCCGAAGAACCCGGCCAGGGACAGGCCCACCACGGCCCAAATCAGGGCCAAGAGCGCGCCTAGGAGGACCCCCGCCCCGAAGGAGGCTACGAACCCCTCGCGGGGACCCCCTGCAAGGTACCCGGCAACAATGCCCGCCAGCAAGGGGCCCAGGGGGCCCGTGAACATCGTGAGGATTGGGCCTAGAACCAGTACCACGAGGACAGCCTTTGCCTGGCTCAACTAACCCACCTAAGACAATCCAGCCATTCCGTGATATAAATGGGTTGCCGGGATAAGCCAGTTAAACTCCCATACATGTGGTCATGCAAGCCTTGGTTTATAGATAGCTAGTAGCAGTCAACCAAGCCGCTGTTCTCGCAATAGTCCCAAAGCGAGGCGAAGCCTAGGGAATGGAGCGCCACCATGGCAGCAGTGTCAGGGCTTAGGTTGGAGGGCGTTGTCCACGCCACCATCACCTCGCCCCCGCGGGCGAGCCCCTCCACAAACCTCTCCAAACCCGGGAGGTTACATGTGACTAGGAGGACCTCGACCCCGTCTCTCAGGGGCATGAGCTGGGCGACGAGTGGCCCGAGCACGGTGTACTCCCTCCCCCCGGCCTCCCCCGAGGTTGATAGGAGGGTGAAGAGGGGGCTCTTCAACGCTAACAGGGGACCCATACCCACTGGTACACCCAGGCCCCCCGGGTTCCCCCCTTCCGAGCGGAAATAGTGTGCTATGATAACCAGCCTCTCCTTAGCAAGGGACGCGTAGAAGACCAGCTCCCTGGGCCCCCGGGCCTCAACCACACAAGCCCCCGGGGGAGCCGCTGTATCCAGCCTCTCATCAATGCCCAGACCTGTCGCGTCTATGAGAACTGTATCGCATACCCCCTGTGCCCCCACTCCTAGTAGTGATAGTATGTCAATCAAAAACCCCGCCATCACAACCAGGGCCAGGGCTGTACCGGAGATGAGGAGGCCCCGGCCTGCGCCTGGGAGCCCCCGCCCCATAT